>JBJTWS010000144.1:0-5865 GCA_046081905.1 Synechococcus sp.
CATGAGCCGCTACTACCAGCGCCTTAGGCGCGGTGAGGGCCGCGCGGAGGCACTGGCGGCCACCCAGGCCGAGTTCCGCCGCGATCAGCGCTATCAGCATGTGTACTACTGGGGTGCTTTTCAGCTCAGCGGCGACTGGCGACCCCTGCCGGGGTGGTGAGGATGGACCAAACCCCCATGTCTGCGCAGCTTCTGATTCAAGGCTGGCTGCACCTCCGGCACCGGTCTCTGGGGCCGCGCCCCTGGCTCTTACTGGCGGCTATCCCGCTGGGGGGTCTGCTGTTGCTGGCCCCTGCGAACCAGGGACAAGCCGCAGCTACGTCACGCTCCCAGATCCTGCGAATCGATGGCCATGCTGGTAAAACAAATGGGGTGCTACGTCAGGGCCCGCTGGTGGTGACGGTCAGGCGGGAGCTGCAGGAGCGCGTCGGTAGCAAACAATTCCAGGCCGCCGCGGCGCGCGTTCGCGTCCATGGACGGGTTGTGGGACAGCTGGAAGGCAGCGGCAGCGAAGGGGGGCCGTCGGCAGTGGTGCAGCTGGCGGAGATGGACCCCAGTAATCCCTATCCGGAGGTGTATCTCTCCTCCTATAGCTTTGGTGCCCATTGCTGCAATTATGTTCAGGTGCTCAGCAGCAATCGCCGCGGCACGGCCTGGCGGCTGGTAACGCTGAAGCAATCTCTCGATGGTGGCGCGGAGCCGGCGCAGGATCCGCTCGGCAATGGCCGCTATCTCGTCGTCTCCTACGACACGCGTTTCCTTTATCGCTTCGATTGCTATGCCTGCAGCCATCCACCCAGGCGCATCTGGCAACTGCAGGGCGATCGCTTCGTTGATATCTCGCACCGACCCGAGATGCGGCCCTTGCATCGGCAACGATTACAACAAATGGCGGCCTGGTTTCGCCGCAGGGAGAAGGGCTCGTCCTATGGCTTTCTGGCCGGCTATGTGGCCACCAAGGCCCGCCTGGGCCAGCTGCGTGAGGCCTGGTCGATCCTGCTGCAGCGCTACGACCGCCACTCTGAGTGGGAGCTAAGCGACTGCCGCGGCGAATGGGACGCCCGCGGACGTTGCCGGGGCCGGGAGTTGGTGTATCGCTCATTCCCTGAGGCCTTGTATGCCTTTCTGGTGGAAACCGGCTATATCCGGTCAGGCACCAGACTGTGAGTCACCCAGGGTGGTGATGTCCTGACCTTGCTGATCATGGTAACCACGGCAGATGATCTTGAAGCCGACAAGTCTTATCTCCTCGAACTCAGCTGATGTGTATGAACGGCATCCTCTGGCTCGCCTTGGAGCCTCAGATCACGCCTGTGCCCTATCGCTATGCCCCTGCGAGGCATCTTCACGTCACACTTCTTTATGGCGTTACTCGTCGTTGCTGGGATGAATGGATCGGACGGCGCGTCAGTATTGCACTGATAGCCGAATGCTGGAACGACAGGATTCAGGCCGCGAAAGTGCTGCTGCCAGATCCCTACGCCGCGATCGCCACCAATCCCGTTCCCCATTTAACACTTTCCCATCTAAATGGGGTGAAGCCCGTGGAATCGAACCAGATGCTGAGCCTGCCACATCATGAAGCCATTCTTGATGTTTCGGTGGAGACGGTTGTAGCTTTCCGTCCCTTACGCTGAGCAGACAGCTGCTGGAGCATCTGGCGTGATAGCCTGCCAAGCTCCCTATCCAGGCAGGCAGCTGTAGCCCAAGGCAGCATTATCCCTATCACATCATCTGAAGAAACGGCAGATGATGGGGGATCTCGATGCCGTCTGGCATAGGCGATGGCTGTGGCTCTGGATCGATCGCATCGATGTCGCGCGATCGATGCCGCCCGATCGATGCCGCCCGGCTGGTGTTTCCGGCCGCGAGCTTCAGAAAGAATGCGCTGGTGTCCCGGCGAGTGGTGTAGATCCCCCGGCAGCTGTTCCAGCCTGCCCAGTCTCTGGAAAGTGGGGGATGCCGCCACCCAGAAGTTCATGGCGGAGTTCTACAATCGCCGCCGCCGCGGCGAAGGCCGTGGCGATGCCCTCGCCGCCACCCGGGCCGCCTCCCGCAACCACAGCAACGAACAGTATCGCCATGGGTAGTCCTGGGCTGCCTTCCAGCTCAGTGGCGACGGGCTGCCCATGCCGGGGCGGTGAAGCGCTGGGGTAGTGAAGCGCTGGGGTGGATAATGTTCAGATCGAGAGCCAAAGATAGTGTCGTGGGGATGATCTCCCGGCATCGAGGCGATCAAAAACCGGCCCTCACCCTGGTCGTGATGACCTCAGGTGAAGACCGGCGGTGGTGGTGTGAGGTTGGAGCAGAGGCTGGGGCAGGCGATCCCTGGTCGCCCTTGATCAGGCGTTTTAGTTCCAGCAGGCGACGGAAAACACCGAAGTGCTGTCGTAGTTGTAGGCGTAGCAGTTGATGCGGGCCACGTAGACATTCCCATTCACACTGTAGACGATGCCGCGGTTGGAGCGATTGCCGAACACCCTGTTGATGCAGACATAATTGCCGATGGCGTTGACGTGGCAGTATTCGGCCGCCTTGGCGCTGGTGGGCATCAGCAGCGAGGAGCAGAGCAGCGCCAGGCTCGAGCCACTCAGCAGGCGGAGCAGGCGGCCGGCGCCGGCGGTGCGGCGGAGGGAATTGCGCAGGGCAGCAGGCAGGGAGAAGCGGGGGGTGGTCATGGCTGGGGATAGGCAGGTGAGGAGCGCTGTGCTGGGCGGGCTGCCCTCCCCTGGTTCCGGGCCTGGCCGGCTGATTCCAGATCGACAACGCCGCTGCCAGGCGGCCGCCGCGATCGAGTCTCTGCTTACAGTTCCACGAGTGCTGCCTCGGTTGATGTGCAGAACTGGCTGGCGGCGTCCACGGCCCATCAGTCCCACCATGGCGGCAGCGTTGTGGCGCCAACTCTGTCTTGTGGTCTTGCTGGGGTACTGGTTGGGAGTCCCGAGCGGGGTGCAGGGAACCGCGATGAAGCTGCCCATGGCCCCTGGGGACGGAGGCGTTGCCCAGGCTCCCCGATCCTCGTCGGCGCAGCCATCGACCGTTCCTGATGCCATGCGGCAACTGTTCAGCGCCGCCCTGACGGCCATGAACAGGGGGGAGCAAGCCGAGGCCCTGCGCCTGCAGCGGCAGGTGGTGGCCTGGGCACGAACCCATCTGGGGTCTGATCATCCATTTCTGGCACTAGCTCTGAACAATCTCGCCACCTACCTGGGCCCCACGCCAGAAGCGCTGGGGCTGACCCAAGAAGCCGCTGACATTTACGAGAAGCTGGCAAAGGATGAGCCGAAATATCGACGTGACATTGCCCTGACTCTATTCGATCTCGCTGTAATCCACGGCGCACTGGGAAACGATCAGGCTGCTTTGCGCAGCCTGTTATCCGCTGTGCAGCTGCGCCGCGAACTGGCACGGGAGCAGTCGGACTCCGACAATGCCGATGCACTGGCACAGACGTTGCTGAATCTTGGCAATATTTCCAGCGGATTGGGGCTCAAGCAGGAGGCTCTGGCTGCTACAGCTGAAGCCGTGGTGATCTTTCGCAACCTGTCGCGAGCCAAGCCACAAACTAGCAGCGATCTGGCACGGGCTCTGGCCAATCTATCGATTCGTCATTCCAATCTCGGCCGCCATGGCGAGGCCCTTAAGTCAGCGCAGGAAGCGGTGAGCAGATTCCGGGAGTTGGCTCAGGCAAACCGTGATGGTCAGCAGGATCTGGCCCAGGCTCTGAATATCCTCTTCCAGGCCCAGCGCAACCTGGGCCAGCGTCAACAGGCCCTGCAAACGATCCAGGAGAGTGTTCGCACCCTGCGGCTGCTGCAGCCAGCCAGCCAGGGGGGAAAGGAACGACTCAGCGACGAACTCGGCTTGGCCCTCAACAACCTTGGCATCGCGTCCAGTGATCTCGGGCGCTCGCAGGAGGCCCTGGCTCCTACGTTGGAGGCCCTCAGCCTGTTCGAGCATCTGGCGGTGCACGATCGCCGCTATCGGCCGCGGCTGGCGTTGATTCAGCTGAACCTGGGTCGCATCCATGGCGAGCTCGGCCAGTTCAACAAGGCCCTGCCATGGCTGGAGCAGTCCGCCGCCATTGGTCGTGAGCTGGCCCAACACAATCCACTCAGCATTAGAGATCTGGCCTTCACACTGAATAATCTGGCGCTGATCTATAGCCGTCTGCAGCGGCACCAGCAAGCCTTGGAGATGACCCGGGAAACAGTGGATATCCGTCGCAGACTTGCGCAAGTCAATGCCGGCGATCGGGCCGATCTTGCGCTATCACTAAATAATCTTGGCGTGCGTTTCAGTGACCTCGGGCGTAAGCGGGAGGCCCTGGCGCCAACCCAGGAAGCCGTCACCCTTTACCGGGTACTTCTGGCGACCAATCCACTGTATGCAGAAGGCTTCTCGCGCAGTGCCACGAACCTTGCCGCCTTGCAGGTGGCGGCGGGCCGTCCTGCGGCTGCGCTACCGCTGCTCCAGGATGCACTCCAGGCCGAGGTGGGCTACTTGCGAGGGCAGCTGCCATTGCTGCCGGAAGATCGGCGTGAGGCCTTGGTGGAGCTGTTCGGTGATCGTTGGCAAGTGCCTTTCTCTTTGGCGCAGCAGGGCGTCGTCGGCGCCGAACTGGCGATGGTCACACGGCTGAACCGCCAGGGCCTGCTGCTCGAGATTCAGCGCAGCCAGGCCCTGCTGGGCCGCAGCGGACCATATCGGTCTCTGGTCGAGCAGGTGCAGGCCGTTTCAGCCGAGCTGCTCAGCCCAACTCTCAGCTCGGCAGAGCGCCAACAACGGATCACACTGAAAGAGCGCCTGGAACTGGATCTCCGGCAGCGGCTGGGGATCACCCTGAACCTGGTGAGCCTCGCCCAGGTGCGTCAGGCCATGCCGGCCAGTGCGGCATTGCTGGAGTTCCAGCGCTATCGCACCTACGACTCAAACAACCCCCCGGAACGGCGCTGGGGCGCCGAGCGCTATCTCGCGTTGCTACTCAAACCCGATGGTCGCGTGCGCGCCATGGATCTGGGCAAAGCGGCCCCGATCGATACGGCGGTGGCCTGGGCGGTGAAGGCCAGCGGTGGCCATAAAGGTAATGCGAGCGAAAGATTGCAGAGCGTGAGCGATCTGCTGCTGCCCCCCCTACGACAGGAGCTGGCTGGAGTGCGCGAGCTCTTCGTTTCCCCCGATGCTGAACTGAATCGCCTGCCATTCGCAGCCCTGCCGATGCCTGGCGCACCTGGTGTACCAGTGAAACTGCTCAGTGAAGCCTTCCAGCTGCGGCTGCTCACCAGCGGTCGCGATCTGGTGCGCCTGCAGCAACCCGGCCGCAGCGGTGGCCCGGCGCTGCTGGTGGCCAATCCGGAGTTTGGAGCCGGCTCAAGCACCAGCGGCACGGGCACCAGCGGTACGGGCACCAACAGCCGCGCCGCTGCGGAAGCGCCATGGAAGCCCCTGCCTGGTACGGCGCTGGAAGCCACGCAGCTTGCGCCGTTGCTGCAGGTGCCGCGTCCGCTCACCGGCAGAGAGGCGACCACGGCCAATGTGCTCGCCAGCCGCAACCCGCGCATTCTCCACATCGCCAGCCATGGCTTTTTCTGGAGCGAGCAGGAGGCCCGCGATCAGGCCCGCAGCTGCGGAGCTGACATCAGCGGTGCTCAACGCAGCGCCCCATCAGCCCAGTCCTCAGCCGGAATTGACAGCACCACTGCCACCGGCAACACCCCCATCGCCCCAGCGGCTCCCACCACCAGCCAGACCTTTGCAGTGCGGCAGCGCAGCGGCAGCGTGCTCGCCGGTGCCAATCAGCCCTGCCGTTCCGCGGAGCAGGATGGCTATCTCACCGCTGCGGAGGTGACGGGAATGGATCTGGAG
>JBJTWS010000145.1:0-3429 GCA_046081905.1 Synechococcus sp.
ATGGCGGTGGCCTTCCGCCCCTCCCATGCCGACGCCACCTATCAGGCCAAGTACGGCATCCAGGCCCGCAGCGGCGGCGGGCGGGCGTCGGCGCGGGAGACGATCGGCCGGGTGGCGGCCGGGGCGATCGCCAAGCAGCTGCTCGCCAAGGCCGGCGGCACCGAGGTGCTGGCCTGGGTGAAGCGGATCCACACGATCGAAGCGGCGATCGATCCGGCCGCCGTGACGCTCGAGGCGGTGGAGAGCACGATCATGCGCTGCCCCGAGGCAGCCACGGCCGAGCGGATGATCGAGCGGATCGAGGCGATCGGCCGCGAGGGGGATTCCTGTGGTGGTGTGATCGAATGCGTGGTGCGCAAGCCGCCGGTGGGGCTGGGCATGCCGGTGTTCGACAAGCTCGAAGCCGACCTGGCCAAGGCGGTGATGTCGCTGCCGGCCACCAAGGGCTTCGAGATCGGCTCCGGCTTCGAGGGCACCCGGCTCAAGGGCAGTGAGCACAACGACGCCTTCCTGCCCAGCGAGGGCGCCCGCCTGCGCACCGCCACCAACAATTCCGGTGGCATCCAGGGCGGCATCAGCAACGGCGAACCGATCGTGATCCGGGTGGCCTTCAAGCCCACCGCCACGATCCGCAAGGAACAGCAGACGATCAACGCCGCCGGCGAGGCCACCACCCTGGCGGCCAAGGGGCGCCACGACCCCTGCGTGCTGCCCCGCGCCGTGCCGATGGTGGAGGCGATGGTGGCCCTCGTGCTGGCGGATCACCTGCTGCGCCAGCAGGGTCAGTGCAGCCTCTGGTAGCGCAGCAGCAGAGCTTCCAGGGCCGCCGCTTCCGCTTCTCCGAAGGGGTCCACGGAGCCACCAAGGGCCACCGCATCCACCCCCGCCTCCAGCCAGGGGGACACATCCGCGAGCCCCAGGCCGCCGGCGGCGATGCAGAGGGGCAGATCCCCCCCCAGCGGGGCCCGCAGCCGGCTCCAGTAGCCCCGGCCCATCGAAGCGGCCGGGAAGAGCTTCACGACCCGGCAGCCCAGCAGCCGGGCCCGGTGCACCTCACTGGGGGTCATCACGCCGGGCACCAGGGTGAAGGCGGCCGCGCGGGCCTGCTGCACCAGCGCCGGATCGAGGATCGGCGACACCACGTAGGGAAAGCCCGCGGCGGAGCAGCTGGCCAGGGCCTCCTCACTGCACACCGAAGCCGCCCCCAGCCGCAGGGCCGGAAAGGCGGCGATCAGGTCGCGGCATTGCTCCTGCCAGCCGGGGAAAGAGCTCCAGGCCAGCTCCACATGGAGCCAACTCATGGCCTGGAGGCGCTCCAGCAGAGGGGCCGCCTCCAGCGGTTCCGGCGGCCGCAGCACCAGGAGAAGGGGCTGGCGGATCAGGCTGGTTGCCAGATCCGCCGGGTCGGCCGCGACCGGGGGTGCCAAGGCCTGGGCCTCAGACGTACTCGGCGACGCGCACGTCGCTGCGGATCAGCAGCTCCTGCAGGTCTTCGGCATCGACGGTTTCCTTCTCCACCAGCATCTCGGCCAGCTCATCGAGCACCGGCCGGTTGGCGGTGAGCACCTCGGTGGCGCGCTTGTAGGCCTCGGCCACCAGCTGGCTCACCTCCTCGTCGATGGCGGCGGCGGTGTCCTCGGAGAAGTCGCGCTCAGCGGCGATGTCGCGGCCGAGGAACATGCCGCCCTGGCTGCGGCCGAGGGCCACGGGGCCCAGCTTGTCGCTCATGCCGAAGCGGGTGACCATCTGGCGGGCCACCCGGGCCACCTGCTGCAGATCGTTGGAGGCGCCGGTCGTCACCTCGTCTTCGCCGTAGACGATCTCTTCCGCCACCCGGCCGCCGAGGGCCACCGCCATCTGGTTCTGCAGATAGGCGCGGGAGTAGAGGCCCGATTCCATGCGCTCTTCACTGGGGGTGAAGAAGGTGAGGCCGCCGGCGTTGCCGCGGGGAATGATCGAGATCTTCTGCACCGGGTCGTAATCGGGCATGAGGGCGCCCACCAGGGCGTGGCCGGCCTCGTGGTAGGCCACCAGCCGCTTGCGCTTCTCGCTCATCACCCGGTCCTTCTTCTCGGGGCCCGCCATCACCCGCTCGATGGCGTCGTTCACCTCATCCATCGAGATCTCGGTGAGCTGGTGCCGCGCCGCCAGGATCGCGGCCTCGTTCAGCAGGTTGGCCAGGTCGGCGCCGGTGAAGCCGGGGGTGCGGCGGGCCACCTTGTCGAGGTCCACGTCCTTGGCCAGGGTCTTGCCGCGGGCATGCACCTCGAGGATCTGCAGCCGCCCGGCGTAATCGGGGCGGTCCACCACCACCTGCCGGTCGAAGCGGCCCGGACGCATCAGCGCCTGATCAAGCACATCCGGGCGGTTGGTGGCGGCCACGATGATGATGCCGGTGTTGCCCTCGAAGCCGTCCATCTCCGTCAGGAGCTGGTTGAGGGTCTGCTCGCGCTCGTCGTTGCCGCCGCCCAGACCGGCGCCGCGCTGGCGGCCCACGGCGTCGATCTCATCAATGAACACGATGCAGGGGGCGTTCTTCTTGGCCTGCTCGAAGAGGTCGCGCACCCGGCTGGCGCCCACGCCCACGAACATCTCCACGAACTCCGAACCGGAGATCGAGAAGAAGGGCACGCCGGCCTCACCGGCCACGGCCTTGGCCAGCAGGGTCTTGCCGGTGCCCGGAGGGCCCACCAGCAGCACACCCTTGGGGATCTTGGCCCCCACCGCGGTGAAGCGGTCGGGGTTCTTGAGGAAGTCCACCACCTCGGTGAGCTCGAGCTTGGCGCCCTCGATGCCGGCCACATCGCCGAAGGTCACCTGGGTCTGGGGCTCCATCTGCACCCGCGCCTTGCTCTTGCCGAAGTTCATGGCCGGGTTGCCGCCGCCGCCCTGGGCGCGGCGCAGGAGGAAGAAGAGGCCCCCCAGCAGCAGCAGCGGGAAGATCAGCGAGCCCACCGCCTGCTGCCAGGCCGCCGGTTCGCGGCTGGGCTGCACGGCGATGTCCACGTCGTGGTCGGTGAGCAGCTTCAGCAGGTCCTTATCGGGGGCGAGGTTCACCACGGCGCGGCGGCCGTCGTTCTCCACCACCTGGGCGGTGCCGCGGTCGGGGGAGATCAGCACCCGCGACACCTCATTGCCCTGCACGGCCTCCACGAAGTCGCTGTAGCGAAGGGTGCGGGGGGCACTGGAGGGATCGGGACGATCGAGGAAGGCGGTGCCCACCGCGATCACAACGACGGCAAGGAGGACGTACAGCCCCGCATTGCGCCAACGCTTCTTCGCCACTCGACTCTCCGCTCAGGAAGTAAAGGAATGTTAACCGCCCTCAGGATCGGGCGGTCGGTCCGCCCACGGCGCCTCATGCGGCCGCGCGCAGGACCTCCACCACGCTACGGAAGGCGAACCATTCCGGGATCTCCTCGCCGCCCC
>JBJTWS010000146.1:0-5684 GCA_046081905.1 Synechococcus sp.
CGACGAGGAGGAGCGCAAGCTGATGAGCCGGCTGAACTCATCCGACCCCGCCGAGTTCCTCAAGGCGGTCCAAGGCCGCCGGGGCGGTGGCGATGTTCGGCGAGAAGTACGCCGAGGTGGTGCGGGTGGTGGATGTGCCCGGTGTGTCGATGGAGCTGTGCGGCGGCACCCATGTGGCCAACACCGCCGAGATCGGCCTGTTCAAGATCGTGAGCGAGAGCGGCGTGGCCGCCGGCATCCGCCGCATCGAAGCGGTGGCCGGCCCGGCGGTGCTGGCCTATCTGAACGAGCGCGACGCCGTGGTGAAGCAGCTGGGCGAGCGCTTCAAGGCCCAGCCCGCCGAGATCGTGGAACGGGTGGCCGCCCTGCAGGAGGAGCTCAAGGCCACCGGCAAGGCCCTGGCGGCCGCCCGCGAGGAGCTGGCCCTGGCCAAGGCGGCGGCCCTGGCAGCCCAGGCGGTGGCGATCGGTGAGCACCAGCTGCTGGTGGCCCGCCTCGATGGCGTGGAGGGCGCCGGCCTGCAGAGCGCCGCCCAGGGGCTGGCGGATCAGCTGGGCGACGGTGCGGCGGTGGTGCTGGGCGGCCTGCCCGACCCGGCCGATCTGAGCAAGGTGATCCTGGTGGCGGCCTTCGGCAAGGCGGTGATCGCCAAGGGCCAGCAGGCCGGCAAGTTCATCGGCGCCATCGCCAAGCTGTGCGGCGGCGGCGGCGGCGGTCGGCCCAACCTGGCCCAGGCGGGAGGACGCGATGGGGCGGCGCTGGATGGGGCGCTGGAGCAGGCCAGTGTGGAGCTGGAGCGGGCGCTGGGGTGAGGGGCGCGGCCGACCCCACGGATTCGCCGTAGAGTCGTGTCTCTACGCGGGGTGGGTGTGGCGCAGTTCCAGCAAGCCATCCGCCGCTGGGGCAACAGCCTGGCGGTGCGCCTGCCCTCTGATTGCCTGCGCCAGGCCGGCCTGCAGGAAGGCGATCCCGTGGAGATCCTGGTGGGCTCCGATGGCCGCCTCACCCTGGCCCCACTGCATCGCTTGGATCGCGCAGCCTTCGCTGCTGAGTTGCGTGAGAGGCAGGCGGGGCAGCCGATCACCCCATCCGTGATCGAGATGATGCGCGACGGTGAACGCTGGTGAGGATGTGATCTATCTCGACACCAGCGTGGTGGTGGCCCTGCTCACTCCGGAGGAGGCCAGTGATCATGCCCTGCTGTGGTTCGCCAACAGCCACGACGTGCTGATCAGCAGCGATTGGCTGATCACGGAAACCCACAGCGCGCTCGGTCTGAAGCGGCGCCTGGCTGGGCTGCCGGAGCCGGACTGGCGGACGGCGCTCCAGCAGTTCGATCGCCTGCTGAGGGATGGCCTCGAGCTGCATGGGCTTGATCGTGCCCGGTTCCGCGATGCGGCGGAGCTGCTGCAGGACCCCTCCCTCGGGCTGCGCGCCGGTGATGCCCTCCACCTGGCCGTAGCCCTGCACAGCCGCTGCACCAAGTTGGCAACCCTGGATCGTCGGCTGCAGAACGCCGGCGTGACCCTGGGGCTGAAGCCAGCTTTGGTGATCGCCGATCAGAACCGGAATGACACCGTGCCGTAGATGCCGTCGTCGAGCAGCCAGTCGTTCCAGACGCCGAGGTGCAGGTAGGTGTTGCCCTGGGTCAGGGAGAGATCCGGAAAGTTGGGAATGCCGAGCGCCAGGGTGTTGCTGTTCACGCGCATACCGGCGAAGGCTCTCCAGCGCTGCCGCGGGCTCTTGCTGAAGACATCGTCGAACTGCCCGGGGCCAGAACGTGAACAACGTCCATGCTGGCGGGACTGGCGGATCCTGGGCCAACCGGTCCGATCCGCCCCACAATGCACACCACCGTGCCGCTGCCGCCATGGCTCACCGCTCTGCTGCCGCGCTGATGCTGGCCGCGATCGCCCTGGCGGCCACCCCACCCCTGGCCCAGGCCGCCGAAACCGCCACGGTGCAGGAGATCCTTGACGGCAACCAGCTCTACATCGATCGCCAGCAGGCGAAGCTGAAGGCCCGCGCCAGTGCACCGCAGCAGGTGAGCACCAAGGACAGCCGCGGCCAGCTGCTGTTCAGCGGCGGTGCGGCCGGGCGGCTGAATCGCTTCTCCCTGCTCAAGCTCGGCAGCAGCTGCTTCCTGATGGAGAAGGGGCAGATCCTGGTGTCCGGCAAGCAGAACGGCTGCACCCGCTCGGCGCGCATGAGCGTGCGTGGCACCAATTATCTGATCGAGGTGCAGGAGGACGGCACCTCCGAGCTCTCGGTGCTGGAGGGCTCGGTGGAGGTGGAGCCCCTCAAGGACGGCGCCCCCACCGATCAACCCACCACCACGGTGGAGGCCGGCCAGAAGCTGAAGATCTCGCCGGTGGGGGTGATCCTCACCATCCTCAGGCTGAGCACCGGCGACTACAACGCCATCCTCGGCGGGCCGCTGTTCTCCGGTTACACCAGCCAGCTGCCGGGCTTCGGGGCGCTGGAGAGCTACATCCGCTCCTCCCTGCCGGGTGTGTCGCTGCCGTCGATCCCCGGGGTGCCGGCGGTGCCAGCGGCGCCGGCCGTGCCCTCGATCCCGCGGTTCGGGTTCTTCTGATCCCCTGATCCGCGCCTCCCTGCGCGCTGCCCCGCATGGCCCTCCCCCTGCGCCTGCCCAGGCCACCCCGGCCCAGCCGCCGCGCCGGGCTCGCCCTGATCTCCACGGGCATTGCCCTCTGGGCGGGGGTGAGTGCCGGCTGGCCCGGGCCGCGGCTGCGGGTGTGGGAGCGCAGCCTGGAGCAGCAACTGCTGCTGCTGCGGGGTCCGCGTCGCCCGCCCCGCCAGGTGGTGCTGGTGCCCGTGGACGACGCCAGCCTGCAGCAGGCCGCCTGGTTTCTCGAGGGCGGCCCTGGGGCGGCGATCCCCGCCTGGGCCCGGGGCCTGAACACCCTGCCCTGGCCGCGGGCCGCCTATGGCCAGCTGAGCGAGCGCCTGCTGGCGGCCGGCGCCCGGGCGGTGGCGATCAACGTGGTGTTCGAGGGTCCCAGCGGCAAGGGCCCGGCGGATGATGCGGCCCTGGCGGCGTTGCTGGCCCCCCACCGCGGCCGGGTGGCCCTGGCGGCGGAGATGCTCGAACCGGAGGACTCCCGCGGCGCCGGCGGCCTCAGCCTGGTGATGCCGGAGGAGCAGCTGCGCGCGCTGAGCGGCTCCGGCAGGCTCGGGCTCACCAACACGATCGCGGCGGTGCCGGGCCAACCGCTGCGCCACCCGGAGGCCTACAGCGGCGGACTGCTCCGCCAGCAGGGGGTGGTGGCCCCACCGTCGCTGGCGACGGCGCTGCTGCAGCAGGCGGGCCGGCGCTCCCGCCAGCCCGATGCCCGCATGGGCCTCAACGTGTATGGCCCGGAGGGCACCTTCACCCGCCTGCCCGCCTGGGAGGTGCTGGATCCGGAGCGCTGGCAGGGCCATGCCCTGCGCCCGGCTCTGAAAGATGCGCTGGTGGTGGTGGGTCCCCTGGAGGGCGGCCGCCATGCCACACCCTTCGGGCCGATCTCCGGCCTGGAGCTGCTGGCCACTGCCACCGCCAACTCCCTGCAGGGGGATGGCCTGCTCGATTGGCCGGAGCATCCGCTCGGCCGGGCCCTGCTGGCGATGGCTCCCCTGGCCCTGGCCGCGGCCCTCGCCCTGAGCCGCAAGGGCTTCAACTGGCGCCTCTCCATGGTGGCGGCCGTGCTGGTGCTGCAGGCCGTTGCCGCTGTGGTGGCGCTCCAGGGGGCGCACCGCTGGATCCCGCTGCTGGCCCCCGCCACCGGCCTGGTGTTGCTGGGGGTGCTCTACGGAGGCGATGCCTACCTGCTGGAGGGCCGCGAGCGCAAGCGCCTGCGCCGCACCTTCGAGCGCTACGTGGCGCCCAGTGTGGTGGCGGAGATCCTCTCCGATCCGGCCTCGGCCCAGGGGATCCTGCGGGGCCGGGTGGTGGAGGTCACGGTGCTGTTCTCCGATCTCAAGGGCTTCACCCAGCTCACCCGCAGCCGCACCGCCGCCGGCAACAGCGAGCTGCATGTGCGCCAGCTCAACACTTATCTCGGCGCGATGGTGGAGGTGATCACCGAGCACGGCGGCACGATCGACAAGTTCATGGGTGATGCCGTGATGGCGGTGTTCGGCTCACCGCTGAGCCGCGGCCCGGCCCAGGAAGCCGAAGCGGCGGTGCGCTGCGCCCTCGCGATGGAGCGGCGGTTGCAGGAGCTCAACGCCACCTGGCTGGCGGAGGCCGAGCAGCAAGGGGAGCAGGAGGCGATGCAACCGCTGGCCAACGGTGTGGGGCTGGCCAGCGGCCCGGTGGTGGCCGGCCAGATCGGCAGCCCCCAGCGGATGGAATTCACCGTGATCGGCGACACGGTGAACCTGGCCAGCCGCCTGGAGGGCCTCACCCGCCGGGTCGACACGCTGGTGTGCATGGACGCCGCCACCGCCCGCCTGGTGGAGGGACTGGAGGGGGTGGAGGTGCGCCATTTCGGCGAGCAGAGTGTCCGCGGCATGGAGCCCCAGCTGCTGTTCGGGGCTTTTCCGGTCGGGGTTTCTGATCAGGAGTCTTCGGTCTGAGGCTCAGAAGCGGAACTGAGCTTTGGCGTACAGACCGTTGTCGAGCACCCAGTCGTTCCAGGAGCCGGGGTTGTTGTCCACGTTGCACTGGTGCGCATAACCAAGCTCGAAGGCCCAGTTATTGCCGGTGAGCCACCGGATCAGCACTCCACCGGATCCCACCGTGTCCGTGAACGACACATCGTTCACGGCGGTGTTGATGCCGCCGGCGCCGATGAAGGGAACCAGCTGCAGGGTGTTGGAGCGTTTCTGCCAGAAGGTCCAGGAGGCTTCGGTGAGGGCCAGCCAGCCGGTATAGCCGCTGATCAGATGGTCGGGCAGGGCGCGGGGACCCACGTCGGATCCCAACGTGAACTGCATCGAGGGCAGCAGCGGATTGATCGCCCACTGCCCAGCCAGGCGGCCGCTGAACTGCAGCCTAGGGCTGGGAGCCCAGGCCGCTGAGACCAGGGCACCGATGGCGTATGCACTGGAGGGGTTCACACCGGCGGAGCGCCACTCCTGCAGTTGTTGCGACGAAGTGAACGCAGGAATGCCGGCCAGCAGGTAAGCGTTGCCGCCCCATCCCACCGCAACACCCTGACCGCTGCCGCTGAGCCCCAATCGCAGATAGCCTGTCGAGGGATTTTCGAGGATGCCTGGTGTTCCCGCCGGCAGTCCCTCGCCATCCAGGGTGGTGGTGCTCCAGTTGCCGCTGATACCGGCGAAGGCGGCCCAGCGCTGCGTGAGGCTTTCGGAGAACACCCACTCCAGTTGTCCGAGAGCCTGAAGCTGGTTGGTGCTGAACCCATCCGCCGGATCGGGCAGCTCGATGGATGAGCGGTTGCTATAACCAACTGCACCTGTCAGGTTTAGCGCATCTGAAAGGGGCAGAGTGTAGGTGAGTGACGTGATCGCCGCGCCCAGCTCAGGGGTGTTGTCGCTGTTGAGCTCGCCATAGACAAGCAGGATGTCACCGGAGGTGAGCGCCCCAGGCTTGACGATGCTCGCCAGCGCACGGGCTTCGCCGGAACCGTTGGATCCGTCGTTGCGAATGGACAGGTCGCCCTGCCAAGTGGGTGCACCGCCCACAAGGGACAGGCTCAAGCTGGCCTGGGTGG
>JBJTWS010000147.1:0-11839 GCA_046081905.1 Synechococcus sp.
ACGAGGAAGGCTCGGACGGCAGCAGGCGTCGCCAGCCAGTCCGCTTCTGCAATCCCAGTCGGTGCAGAGCCCATCACAAGTTGCCTCTGCCTGAGACATAAAGAGGATTCAGGCCGCCGTCAAGCTGCATTGCAGGCGTACAGTTCGCGGCGAGTCGCTCCAACCCCTGAACGCATACGGTGAATGATCGCTTTGCCCCGGTGAAGCAGTTCTTCTCCGTGAACGATTTCGGGGGCTGGAAGCAGGTGAACAAGGAGTTCTTCGGCGATGGTGGGATCTGGGATCGCCTGTTCGCCAAAACCCGCTGACCCCCCATGTGTGAACTGCTCGCCCTCAACGCCAACACCCCCACCGACATGGGCTTCTCCTTCCGGGGGCTCAGCCGGCGTGGCGGTGCCTGTGGTGAACATGCCGATGGCTGGGGGCTGGCCAGCTTCTCCCCCGATGGCCGGCATATGACGCTGCTGCGGGAGAAGACACCGGCAGCCTTCTCCGCCCTGGCAGATCAGCTGGCCGAGCGCACCCCCAAGGCACTGGTGAGCATCGCCCACATCCGCCAGGCCACCCGCGGCGTGGTGGCCCTGGAGAACTGCCACCCCTTCTCCCGCCGCTGGGGCGGGCAGACCTGGGTGTTCGCCCACAACGGCGACCTCCGCGGCACTATTCCCCTGGGGGGTCGCCACCGTCCCTTCGGCAGCACCGACAGCGAAACGGCCTTCTGCTGGATCCTCGAGCAACTCGATCGGGCCGGCCCCGATCCCGGCGACCCGGCGGCCCTCTACGCCCAGCTCCACGGCTGCGCGGCCGTGCTGGCCGAGCGGGGCACCTTCAATGCCCTGATCAGCAACGGCCAGTGGCTGTTTGCCACCTCCACCAGCCGGCTGCACTGGCTCACGCGCCGGGCCCCGTTCCGCACCGCCACCCTCGCCGATCCCCCCCTGCAGGTGGACTTCTCGACCCTCACCTCCAGCCGGGATGTGGTGACCATCCTCAGCACCGAGCCCCTCACCACCGACGAGCACTGGCAACCGTTCCAGCCGGGTGAATCGCTGCTCCTGTGCGCCGGTGAGGTGCTGCACAGCGCCCGCCATGGGGTGCGGCCTGCCCCGATGGAGCCGGGGATGCCGGCAGCCTTGGGCCGCTGAGCAGGATGGAGCCCATGCCCCCCAACCGCGAATCCGTCGGATCGCCCAGCTCCGTGAGCCTCCGCCAGGCCTCCCGCTTCTGGCTGCAGCTGGGCCTGGTGAGCTTCGGTGGGCCGGCGGGGCAGATCGCGCTGCTGCATCGCGAACTGGTGGATCGGCGCCGCTGGCTCTCGGAGCGCCGCTATCTGCACGCCCTCAACTACTGCATGCTGCTGCCCGGCCCGGAGGCGATGCAGCTGGCCACCTACCTGGGCTGGTTGATGCATGGGGTGCCCGGAGGCCTGATCGCCGGCGGACTCTTCGTACTGCCCTCGGTGTTCGTGCTCACCGCCCTGGCCAGCCTCTACGCCCTCTGGGGCCAGCTGCCCCTGCTGGCTTCGGTGTTCGCGGTGCTCAAGCCGGCCGTGGTGGCGATCGTGGTGATGGCCGCCTGGCGGATCGGCCGCCGGACCCTGCGCACGCCCCTGCTGGTGGCCCTGGCCGCCGCTGGTTTTCTGGCCCTGGCCGCCCTGCGGCTTCCCTATCCCCTGATCGTGATCAGCGCCGGCCTGATCGGCCTGCTCACCGCCCGCCTGCGGCCCTCCCTGCTGGTGGCCAGCCGGCCCCACGGCAGCATCGGCACGTCCGCTGCAGGGGATCCGCCCCCGGCCCTGCATGACGATCACTCCGCCACCCCCGACCATGCCCGCTTCTCACTGCGGCGGCTGGCGCTGACGCTGCTGGCCTGGGCCGCGGCGCTGCTGCTGCCCCTGGCGGTGCTGGTGGCCAGCGGCGGCTGGGACGGCACCCTCGCGCTGATGGCCCGATTCTTCACCCGTGTGGCCCTGCTCAGCTTCGGCGGTGCCTATGCCGTGCTGCCCTACGTGGCCCAGGGGGCGGTGGAGCAGTTCGGCTGGTTGTCGGCCGGGCAGATGCTCGATGGCCTGGCCCTGGGCGAAACCACCCCCGGCCCGCTGATCATGGTGGTGGCCTTCGTGGCCTTTCTGGGGGGCTGGAATCAGGCGCTGGCCGCCGCAACCAACCCCTGGCCCCTCGCCCTGGGGGCACTGCTGGTGGCGGTGTGGTTCACCTTCCTGCCCTCCTTCGGCTTCATCCTCGCCTGTGCCCCCCCGGTGGAGGCCAGCCGCGGCGATCTGCGCTTCGGCGCGCCCCTGAGGGCGATCAGCGCCGTGGTGGTGGGGGTGATCGCCAGCCTGGCCTTCTTCTTCGCCGGACCGGTGCTGTGGCCGGGCGGGAGCTTCAGCCCGGCGGCCGCCCTAGTGCTGGCCACCGCCCTGTTCGTGCAGCTGCGGCTGGGCTGGAGCGTGCTGCAGGTGATCGGCGCCGCGGCGGCGGGCGGGGCGGTGCTGGCAGGGCTGCAGGCGTGGATGGGGTGAAGGGGCGCGCCGGCCCGATGGTCAGCACTGGGGCTGCTTCCCGCGGGCCAGCGGGAGCAGACTCAACACAGAGAGAAGCCTGCGGGATGTGGTGACGAACGCCAGTGCCGGGAACGGGGGCCGCAGACGCCGCCCATCAGGCGGGAAGGGAAACCGGCGCCTGCTCTGGATCCTCTCGCTGGCGATCACGGCGGTGTTCGTGGTGGCCCTGGCCCTGCCGCCGGAGTTCCCGCTGCTTCCCTACTACTTCCTGCCGGTGGTGCTCGCGGCCGGCTTCTTCACGCCCCGGCAGATGGCGCCCCTGATCGGGCAGGCCGCCGTGCTGTCGATCCTCTCGGGTGTTCACCGTGGGGGTTTCCCTTCCGGCCACACCATCAGTTCCCTGCTCGGTCTGTGCATCCTCGGGGCGCTGGCGATGCGCCTGGCAGCCAAGCGCTGCCGCGAGGAGGAGGTGGTGCGCCGCAGCGAGGAGATCCTGCGCCTCACCCTCGAGAACACGGCCGCCGGTGTGGCCCTGGCGGATGCCAGCGGACGGCTCCTACGGGTCAACCCCGCGTTCTGCGAGATCCTCGGCCGCGACCTCGACACCCTGCGCACCCTCTCCTGGCGCGACATCACCCATCCGGACGACGTCGCCGAGGAGGAGGCCCTCGTGGAGGAGATGCTGAACAACCGGCGCTCCAGCTACCGGCTGAAGAAGCGCTATCGGCGCGGCGATGGCCGAACGATCTGGCTGGACACGAACGTGTCCTGCTCCCGCCTGCCGGACGGGACGGTGGATTTCTTCATCGACCAGGACATCGACATCACGGCCCAGGTGGAGGCCGAACTGGCCCTGACCCGCTCCGAGGAGCTGCTGCGCCTCAGCGTGCAGGAGGCCTCCGTGGGCCTGGCCCTCTGTGCCCCGCAGACCGGCCGCTTCCTCCTGTTCAACCAGTGGTTCTGCGGGATGATCAGCTGCGATACCGCGGCTCTGCCGTCCACCACCCTGCCGGAGTTGCTTCGGGAAGCGCTGCTGAACCCGCAGGCCCCCGACCCCACCGCCGCAGCTGGGCCGGGCCAGCCCTCCGACGCCGATGTGCTGGAGGCCCTGCTGCGGGGCGAGCTGGAGCACTACCGCCTGCGGCTCCGGCTGCAGCGCGACGACGGGCTGGCGGGATGGGGAGACCTGCGGCTCAGCAACGTGCGGGATTCAGCGGGTGTGGTGCGGCACGTGCTGGTGGAGCTGATCGACATCTCCGAGATCGTGGCCAAGACCGATTACCTCGAGGCGGCGGCCCAGGCCGGCGTGGTGGGCATCTGGGACTGGGATCCGGTGCGGGATGAGCTCACCTGGGATCCGGTGATGTATCAGCTCTATGGGCTACGCCAGGATCAGTTCGCCGGGGCCTATGAGGCCTGGGCCTCCGCCGTTCACCCCGACGACCGTGCCTATGCGGAGGCGGAGATTCAGGCGGGCCTGCGGGGCGAGCGGGAGTACGCCCCGCGCTTCCGGGTGGTTTGGCCCGATGGCTCCATTCATACCCTCCAGGCCGCCTCCCACACCAGCTTCGACAGCCAGGGTCGTGCCTTGCGCATGCTCGGCGTGAACTACGACGTGACCGAGCTGGTGAACACCCAGCAGCAGCTCGAATTGGAGCGGCAACGGCTGCGCACCACCCTCGATTCCCTGCTCGATCCCCATGTGATGCTGGGGCCGATTCGAGATGGGGAAGGGTGCATCGTGGATCTGCGCATCCTGCACGCCAACCCTGCCGCTGCGATCTACAACGGAATGCCGCGGGAAGTGTTCGTCGGCACTCCGGTGCGGCAGTCGTGGCCGCGCTATGTCAGCAATGGATTGCTCAGCATGTATCTGGCGGTCCTGGAAACCGGCAAGCCCCTTGTGCTCGATGATTTCCTCTATCACCAGCTCGAGGGGCAGGGCGGAGACCGTCACCTGGAGATGCGAGCCGTGAAGGTGGGCGATCAGCTCAGCGTCACCTGGCGTGATGTAACGGAACGGGTGGAATCGCAGCAGCGACTGGCCGCATCGGAGCAGCGATTCCGCCTGCTGGCCGAGAACGCCTCCGATGTGGTGCTGCACTGCTCCAGCGATGGCACGGTGCTGTGGGTCTCGCCCTCGCTGCTGACGGTGCTCGGCTGGGACCCCAGCACCTGGCTCGGCCAGCCCCTACGGGAGCTGCTGCCAGGCGTCGGGCCGGATCCGGCGACGCTGAGTGGGAGTGATCTCCTGCGCCTGGGCTCCCCCCTGGTGAACCGGGAACGGATCTGGAGCCGGGACGGCCGCTCCCACTGGATCGAATGCCGCTGGAGCTGCTTCCACAACCCCGCCGGACGCGGGGAGGGCATGGTGTGCAGCTTTCGGATCATCGACACCGAAGTGGCCGCCGAGCGGGAACTGGAACGCCGCGCCTCCACCGACAGCCTCACCGCCCTGCTCAACCGCGACGAGGTGTTCAGCCAGATCCGGCGACTCACGAGCAGCGACCAGCGCCGGGGGGATCAGGTGGCGGTGCTGTTCTGCGATCTCGATCACTTCAAGCAGGTGAACGACCGCTTCGGACACCAGGCCGGGGATGCGGTGCTGCGGGCCATGGCGGAGCGGGTGCGCTCCTGCCTGCGCACCTCCGACCTGGCCGCCCGCATCGGCGGCGATGAGCTGCTGGTGGTGCTGCCCGGCCTGCAGAGCATGGAGGATGCGATCGCGATCGCCGAGAAACTACGGCACCTGGCCAGCGAACCCGTGCGGCTCCCGGACGGAGAGGTGGCGGTCAGTGTGAGCGTTGGGGTGGCCCTGGCCCAGGCCGGTGAATCCCTCGATGATCTGATCGCCAGGGCCGATGCGGCCATGTTCTCCGCCAAGAAACAGGGCCGCAATCAGGTGGTGGCGATCCAGGCACCCTCCTGATTCAGCCAGGGTTCCTGGCGCGGGCTCAGAGGGCGAAAAGAGAATCGAATTGGTGGTATTCCGGCTTGCTCAGCCCCTGGCTCTGCAGCATCTTTCGAATCTGAATGATCTCGCGCCGTTGCGCCACGATGATCTGGCGGGACAGGCGCCGAATCGTGAGGTTATCCGATTTCTGCAGGGCATCGTGGGCCATCTGCAGGGCACCTCCGTGGTGCTGAATCATGCTCTCGAGAAACCACACCACCCGATCGTTTCTGGTGGGGGTGCTGCTCATCATCTGCATGGCCTGCTGCTGCTCGGTGCTCAGGCGCACCAGATCCCCGAGTGCATCGGGGTTCCCGCCAGGCCCCAGAGCCACGGGGTAGACGGGTGCCTCGGGATACCAGGCCTTGCGCCACTGGCCCATGGCCTTGATCTCCTGGGCCTGATCGCGCCAGATGGTCTTGGCCAGGGCTCCCACCCCCGGTGTGCCGATGTCGAACACGAACTCGCTCATCCGCAGCGCCCCCGTGTGGTGCTGCACCATCGCGTCGAGGAAGTGCAGGTCGTAGGTGGAGCCGGCGGGGCCCAGATCGTGGCCGTGCTGCTGATGGTGCCCGTGGTGCAGGTGATCCGAGCCCGGCCTGGGCGATCCCTGCTGGGCCATGGCGGGCACCGGGGCCGCGAGGGCAAGCGCGGCGGCCAGCGGAAGCAATCGCTGCACAGACAGAAGCGTATCCATCGCCGTAGCATCCACTCTCCCGTTGGTGGAGAGTCAAGCGATGGGTGGTTCGGCCCCCGCGGCACTGCAGATCGGCGCGGTGGCCCAGCGCAGCGGCGTTTCGGTGAAGACCATCCGCTTCTACTGCGACCAGGGCCTGCTCCAGCCGGTGGCCCGCACCGAGGGCCGCTACCGCCTGTTCGACGACTCGGTGATCGCGGAACTCGCGATGATCCGCACCCTGCGGGCCATGGAGATCCCCCTGGACACGATCCGCTCTGTACTGGAGGCCCGCCGTTCCGGCATCTGCACCTGCGAAAACCTGCAGGCCACCATGGCGGGCAAGGCTGGGGAGATCCGGCAGCGCATTGAGGATCTGGAGACGCTGCACAGCGAGCTCACCGCGATGCTGCAGAGCTGGACGCCCTGCGGCGGCACGAATTCCGCCCTCTGAGTGCGGCCAACCGCTCAGGCTTCGATCAGCAGATTGCCCATCATGCCGAGTTCCTCGTGATCGAAGATGTGGCAGTGGTACACGGTGCGGCCCGGGAAGGTGGCGAAGCGGGTGCGGATCCGCACCGTCTCGCCGGGGCGCAGCAGCACCACATCGCGCCAGGCGCGGTAGGGCTCGGGCCTGCCATTGCGGCTGATCACCTGCATCGGGTTGATGTGCACGTGGAAGGGGTGATCCATCACCCCGTCATTCACCAGCTCCCACTCCTCGGTGTCCCCCAGCCGCACGCGGGTATCGATGCGGTGGTGGTCGTAGGGCCGGCCATTGATCAGAAACACCATCCCCATCCCCGGGGCCATGCCGTGGTTCAGCCGGAAGCGACGGGTGCGCACCGGCTCAGGCAGCGGCTCCACGGCCAGCAGGCGGCCGGGCAGGGGCAGGGGATCGACGGAGCCCTCGTAGACGAGGGTGGCAATCTCCTCCGCGGGAGCCTGTCCTGGGGCTGATCCAGATCCCATCCCCCCCATGGCTCCCATGGGGCCCATCCCCATTCCCATTCCCATGCCCATCCCGCCGCCCATCATTCCGCCGGCGGCGCGGGCATAGGGCAGGTTTCGCAGCGGGTAGCGGCCGCCTGAGCGGCTGGCCTGCACCAGCACCTCCGCCCGTTCCCCAGGTGCCAGCAGCAGCTCGTCTGCAGCCACCGGTGCCTCCAGCGCCCCCCCATCGGTGGCGATCCGGTGGAACGGGTGCCCATCGAGGGCCAGGCGCCAGACACGGGCATTGGAGCCGTTCACGATCCGCAGCCGTAGCAGCCCCCCGGCCGGAACGGAGAGCACCGGATTCACCTGGCCGTTCACGGTGAGCACGGACCCTTCCCGCCCCAGAAAGCTCCCCATCGGCCCAGCGAAGGGGCTTCCACCGGGCAGGTCCTTGAGGAAGAGCACCTGCTCGCGGGCGGCCGCCACCTCCGGGATCTGATCGAGCGCGCCGCGCACGAGGAACACTCCCTGCAGTCCACCGAACAACTGATCGGCCACGGTGCCGTGGCGATGGGGGTGGTAGTAGAAGGTGCCCGCCGGGTGATGGGCCGGCACCTGGAAGCTGTAGGTCTGTGTGGCCCCGGGATCCACCGAGAGGAACACGTTGTCGGCGGTGCCGCCCGGCGGGATGTGCAGGCCGTGGTAGTGCAGGTTGGTGGGCTGATCGAGGCGGTTGTGCAGCCGGAGGCGAACCACGTCGCCCGGGTTCACCTCCAGCAGCGGACCGGGCAGCTGGCCGTTATAGGTGAGGGCCCGCGCCGGCCCCCCGGGGAATCGACACGGCGGATTCCTGGGCCGTGAGATCCAGCTCCAGGAGGCCATCCACGGAGCGCAGCGGGGAAACCCCAGCGGCCTGCAGGGCACCCTGGCGCCGGCCGGCAGCGAGGCAGCCCGGCAGGCCGATTCCCGCCAGGGCAGCGGTGGCCCCCGCCGCGAGGGAGAGAAAGGAACGTCGGTCCAGGGGAAAGGAGCGCATCGGCTCAGGCCCCGACCTGCCCGAACGGAGGCAGGGCGCCGGACCTGGTGGGAGGGAACACCCGTGCGGGGCCCGCTGCCGGCCGGATCGGATCGCTGCCCATGATGCGATGAAGCGCCGTCAGAACAACCGTAGAGTCTCCAGCCAGAGGAGAGTCAAGCGGGAGGCATCCGCGCCGGCTCACAAGCCGACGATCATGGCCGCCCCCATCAGGGCCATGATCAGGTTCTCCGCGAAGCTCACCACCCCAAGCGGAACCCTGGCATTGCCGCCCACGCAGGCGCAGTTCAGCGCCAGGCGGTCGAGGAACACGGCCTTCCCCACCGACGCCATGCCCATGCCGCCCAGGAGCAGGGCCGCAGCCCCAATCGTCCGATCCGCCAGGGGAAAGCCCGGGGAGCTAAGAATCCCGAGGCCCACCAGCCATTCCAACCCGGGGTAGAGGCGCCCCCAGGCCTGCCAGCGCTGGGTGAGCAGGTCGTACTTGCGGAAGCTGGCCGCGAAGGCCTCCACATCCATCAACTTGAGCATCGCCAGCAAGCAGACGGACAGGCCCATGAAGCTGGGGATGCCGCCCTGCAGCGCCAACGTCATCAGGGCTGCGGTGGCAAACACGGCGATCACCGGGGCGTAGGAAACCTCCGCAGATTCCGGCCGCACCCCCAGCTCTGCGGCCAGATCGGTGTAGCCACCGATCCGCACCTCCCCCGCGAACACCTGCGGCGTGGTGGCCACCCCATGGGCGGCCTTGAAGGCAGCCACCTCCGCCTCGCTCTGGAGTGGGTGGTCTTCGAAGGGGATGCGCCGCTCCTGCAGCAACCGCAGCGCCCGCAGCCCCCATGGGCAGGCGTGATTGGGCAGATCCATGCGGTAGAGCCGCACGTTCTGGAGGGCAGGCGCAGCCATGGGAAGCGGGCGCAAAGGAGGGGATCCACCAAGGCTCGGGCCTCCAGTTACTGGAGAGTCAAGGGCGGGATCACGCCACCGGCAGAAGCACCGGCGCAAAGCCCAGAGCTAGGCCGATCTGGCGCAGAGGAAGGCCCAGCACGGCAGACACCACGTCGATGACGATGGAACGGATCACGACTCGGAGGCAGAAGGGGAGCAGACCTTCACGGAAGATTGCCTAATGTAAAGAACCGTAACACGGCTTCTCAGGAGGCGCCTCCCCTGTCTCCGGGCGGGTTGGGGCCACGGGCGGGGTGCTTGCTACCACTGCAGCAGTCGTGCCGGCAGGGCCTTCATGAACCGAACGCTCCGATGGGCCGTGGCTGGCCTGCTGGCCGCCGCCCTGCTGCTGGTGGCCGTGGTGGCTCTGCCCTTCGCCGACTGGCTGCCCGGTGGCACCGTCGGCGATGTTCCGACCTCCCAGGTGGTGAACGGGTCGGCCTTCAACCGTCTGTTCCCGGAGCCGGACACCGGCGAACAGCTGGTGTTCACGCAGGAGAAGCGGGGCTTTGCCCAGGCGCGCCTGCGCCAGGGGGAGGAAGTCCGGGCCCTGCTCTCGATCTCCGATGTGATCACCGCCCCGGAGACCCGGGCCAAGTTCCAGGACAGTGCGGCGGTGCAGCAGGGTTGGCCCCTGGTGGAGCAGGGCAGCCAGGCCAGTGCCCTGCTGGTGGCGGATCGGTTTCAGGTGAAGGTGATCGGCCAGGGGGTGGGCCTGGATTCCCAGCAGCGTCATGCCTTGCTGGAGGCCTTCGACCTGAGCGGGCTGGCAGCGCTCAGGCCTGCACTCAGGCCTGCACTCACCAGCGCCGCACCCCGGCCCATGCTCCCGGCCGGAGCGGAGGTGAGCGCATGAGCGACACCGTTCTGGAGCGCCTCGAGCGGCTGCCACACCGTGGGCTCACCGTTCTGGCCCTGCGCGGGATCAGCACCCTGGTTCCGGGGGAGTGGCACAACATCACCAACGCCGACGCGTTGATCGCCGAGGTGATGGGCGACAACGATCCGGCCCTGGTCGCGGCCGTGCGACACCGCGCCGACACCCTCAGCCGTGCCCGCCAGGAGGGGTATGGGCGTGCGCTCAGCCTCTACGACGCGGTGAACCGGTCCCAGAAGGCTGCGGGCGGCCTGCGCATCTCCGCCAACCTGGCTGGAGCCGTGCCGCTGGTGAAGCGGTTGGCCGCGCTGACGCCCCCCGCCGAGAAGCTGCAGGCCGTGGATCTGACCCTCAAGGTCTCGGCGGAGATGCTGGCCTTCACCCAGGTGAATGGCCTCCCAGGCGACAGCTTTGCGGAATTCGGAGCTCCGCTTCGGGAGTATGGCGGTGAGGCACGGGTCCGCATGGCCGCGATGATCTGTTTCGATGCCCTCCTGCCCCTCGGGGATCAGGCCCTGCAGCGGCTGGATGGCCTGCTCGGGCAGGTGGGATCCAGCGACCTGCGCCAGTGGCCCGCCTACCGGCGCATGGCCGGCCAGCTGCCGGGCCGGGGGGATCAGGCACACCTGGGATTCCTGCGGCGTGGTGTGGAGCCCTGGCTCGACTTTGCCGTTGGGCTGGTGAAAGGGCTGGGACTGACGGGGCAGCGGGCCGTTCAGGCCCTCGAGGGGGCGATCGGCCCCTGGCAGGGAGGGTTCGATCAGCTGGCCGTGTTTCTCGATGCCTTCACCGACACCTATGCCCACACCGGCGTGCAGGCGGTGGCGCGGCGGCTGGTGGAACGGGCGGCCGCCGAAGTGTGAAGCCATGCCCTGGACCCCCTACGCCGACTGGATCTTCACCGTGCTCAGCACCGGCAGCCTGCTGCTGATCGCCTGGCTGGTGCTTCGCCCCCGCGATGGAGAGGGCTGAACTCCGCTATACCGCCATGACCCACGTTCCAAGTCAGCCGAAGAAGGTTTTCCTAGCCTGAGATCCGGCCATCTACGTCCTGCCGCGCGCCATGAGAAGGATCCTGATCGGGCTTGTGGCGGCTGGGATCACGCTTCCCGGGTACGCCCAGTGCCGAGACGACCAGAACCCCTTTGCCGGCGAGCGCCCACCCAGCGGAGCGCTGCTGGCAACCTGCGGCGATGCACCGGGACAGGTATGCGGGGTGAAGATCATCGAGTCTCCAGACAGAAAAACGCTTTACGTGTGGCATCCCGCCAGGGTGCAAAGCGCTGTTTCGATTGTGTATACGGGATCCTCGTTCGAGCCCGGCAGCCGATGGATCGGGAGCTGGGACAATGAGTATGTGGTGAAGAAGCAACGAAAAATCAAGTCCTTCGATGGGAAGACACTGATCTGGCTCACCAGGGATTCAGACAGTGAGCCCTGGGGCGAAGAAGTGGAATTCACCCTGTTCTGAATCCAGCCAGGCAAGGGAGCACAGCCCAGGCAGCCCAGCCCTGGCGAGGAGCTGCCGACAACGCACCCCCCGGAGCCCCTTCATCGGCAGGATGTGAAGTGCCGATCCGGCGAAGTCGTGCTGGCTCCAGAAGAACGAGAAACAGCCATGACCCTGCGACACACCCTGGACAGAACATCGAAGAAATCGCTGGCGTCCCCAGCAGTGGTGTAATTCCCCCGGCACCCCCACCCCGGCGTGGCCGGGTTGGGCCCCTCACCTCAGGCGATCGGCTCCACGGCTGACGTTGCAAGGGGTAGGCAGGCCCGTTTCCCTGGTTTGAGAACCACCTCAACCAGACGAACCATGCCCACGAGACACTCTGCCGCAGCTGAGCTGGCCTCGCTACTCGATGGCAGCAGCGCCGGGGAACTGATCCCCGAGCTGGCACGCCACGGCC
>JBJTWS010000148.1:0-8591 GCA_046081905.1 Synechococcus sp.
GTTTCATGCCTTGTGCTTTGACAAGTACGCTGATCGCTACTTGGGCGCTTTCAGCTTCCGCTTCAATCACCGCTTCAGGCTGGAAGAGATGACCGATCAAGTGCTCCAGGCAGCCTGTCTCTGCACCGCACGACCCGAACGCCTCCTGAGGAGCGCGGAGCTTGCTACCTAATCAAGTCAACTGATGCCAATCTCGATGGCGGTGCCATGATCCAGATCAGGCTGGCTGGCGGAGGTCCTGTGGGCTGCGTGAGTGTTGGTCCCTCTGTGGGGGCCATACGATCCGGCCTAGTGAACGCAGGCGAAACCTGCCGTGATGAGGTCTTGTTCTGATGGCCAGGCGTACAGGCTTCACCCTGGTGGAACTGCTGATCACAGTGCTGATCGGCGGCATGCTTCTGGCCATGGCCGCCCAGGTGATCACCACCCACATCCGCATCACCAGCCGGCAGGAGGTACTCCAAAGGCTTCGTGACCACTGGGGCCGGGTGAATCATCTGATCAATACCGAGGCCCTTGAAGGAACGGTGATCGAACGCAGCCAGGCTATGGAGAACTGCGCAGGAGGCGGCAGTTCAATCCTCACAATCCGGCTAAGTGATCCAGACCAGACCCCAATTCACTACTACCAATACACCAACACAAATGATTTATGGCGTTGCGGCCCGGAGGTCCGAATGAGCGGCCATCTCAATCTCGGCAACACGGTCAGCGGCCTGGTAGCCCCCAATGCCACACTCACCATTCCCGAGGGAGAGCCACTCGCCGGCGGTCATGAACTGGCCTACGAACTCACACTCACTGGTAAGAATAATCAGCAAGGAGAAGCATATTCAGCCCGGAGCATTGCCAAATCGAGCGGTCGAACCTACTCCAGCCGCAGCTTCTGATGATTGGGCGATGGATCAGCACCCTCGCAATCCTGGCCCTCGGGCTCGCCGCCTGCCATGAGCCTGCGCCCAGGGTTTCGGCACTGGGCCGGCGAGTCTGCCTGATGGAGGCAGCCGATGCGGCGCTGCCGAGCCGGCGGACCGCCTACCTGCAGGCCTGCTACGCCAGCATCGATCAACGGCTGGCGAGCCAGGCCGCCGCCAGTGCCGGCCGGGCTTTTGATCGGGAGGGCTACCAGCACTGCCTTCTCTACCAGGATCGCGTCCGGCAGGCTGCCGAGCAGCGGGCCGCAGCTCTCGATGCCTGGCTGGAAGCCTCCCATGCGCGCGGAGCCAACAGCGCCCAGGCCCGCCTGGCCATGCGGCAACAGGACCGTGCCATGGCAGATCTGGAACGCTGGATCCCCAAGAACCTGCGCCATGGCCTGCCGCTGGAACCGGATGCCATCCGCGTCTTCAGCCGCTGTGATCCTCAGGATTTCTGAGCCACTCCACCCACCTCAGCTACACCCCGCAGGCGCAGCCGCTGAACCGGATGCCTGGTTGGGAATGGTAAGGATGCAGGGCGTGAGGCCAGAAAAAACCAGGACGCAGATCTAGGCTCAAGGCAAGTGAGCCGGATCTCCAATGAACCGCTCTCGCCCCGCCCCGGTTCTGCTGGTGGAGGATCGCGCCCTGCTCGCTCGGGTGTCCGCGCGGTCCCTCAGTCGCTATGGATTTGCTGTGGTTTCTGCGTCCAGCGGAGAGGAGGCGCTGGCAGAGATCCCGCGCAACCCAGCCATCGACATCGTGCTGATGGACATCAACCTCGGCCCGGGCATGAACGGGCTGGAAGCCGCCCGGAGGATACAGGGGGATTCCGATACGCCCATCATCTTCCACAGCTCCCTGGAAGACAGGGAAAGCATCAGCGAAGCCCGGCAGATCTCACGCTACGGCTACATCCAGAAGGACGGCCTCCACTTCACCCTGCTGGGGCCCGCCGTGGATCTGGCCCTCGCCACCCATCACGCCTTTTCGCTGTACAAGCTCACCCGCGGGTACGAGAAGAACCGGCTGGCCCAGGGAGAGCAGGCCCTGGCGGTGTGCGCCCTGTGCGATCTGAATCTGAACTACACCTGGATCAACGATCCGCATGCGGATTTCTCCCTCGAAGCCTCCCTCGGCAAGACCGATCTGGAAATCTCTCCCAATCCAGGCACCCTGGAGCTCTACACGCTCAAGCATGAAGTACGCCGCACCGGCAAGCAAGCCGAGAAAGACATCCTCTTCCCCCTGCAGAACACCAACCTCCTCTACCACGTATCCGCGGCGCCCATGCACAACATCTGGGGTGAACCCCTTGGCGTGAAGACCATCTCCTTCGCGATCTAGCTGTTCGTTCTACACCGGATGTCGTGGGCCAGCGGGCACCGCGCGGGAACCGATCAACGCTGCAGCATCGCCCCGAGCGGCACCGCCAGCACCGCCACCGCCAGCGCCGCCAAGGCCATCGCCACCGAGGCCGCCGCTCCGGTGAGATCCCCTTCCCGCAGGGCCTGGGCCGTGCCCTGGCCGCTGGCGATCGTGCCCAGGGCCAGTCCCCGGGCCAGGGGGCCGCGGATGCGCAGCCGGGTGAGAAGGGCGGGCCCCACCACGCTGCCCAGCAGGGCTGAGGCCACCACGATCCCCGCCACCACGGGGGGATCGGCCCCCACGTCGGCGGCCAGGGCGATGGCCACCGGGGCCGTGGCGCTCTTCAACCCCAGCGCCCCCTGCAGGGGCTCGGCCAGGCCCAGCAGACGGGCCAGGCCCACCCCGGAGAGCATCGCCACGGCCGTGCCGCCCAGCACGGCCCCCGCCACCCGGGCGCCGTGGTCGATCAGCACCTGCCGGTGGCGGTGGAGGGGGACCGCCAGGGCCACGGTGGCGGGGCCGAGCCACCAGGCGATCGCCGTACTCGCCGGCCGGTAACCCTCCAGCCCGAGGCCGCTCACCAGGATCACCACCATCACCACCGGCGTGCTCAGCAGCACCGGCACCGTGAGCGGGGAGGGGAAGCGGCGGCCGATCCAGCGGCTCAGGGCGTAGGCCGCCAGGGTCACGCCCAGGCCGAACAGCAACGGAATCACGGCGACGGCGGTGGCGGCGGATTGGCAGGCTCCGGGCCCCAGGCCGCGATCCAACCCGCGGCGGCGATGCCCGCCGCGGTGCTCACCGCGATCACCAGCAGCAACGCCAGGCCGTGCGCCCGCAGCAGCGCCCCGTAGGCCAGCAGCCCCACGGCGATCGGCACGAAGAAAAAGGCCAGGTGGCGATTGAAGAGCGTGGCCGCCCCGGCGAACCAGGCCTCCGGCACCAGGCCTGTGGCCAGCAGGAGGCTGAGCAGCAGCATGCCCACCAGGTTGGAGGGCAGCGGCAGCGTCCAGTGGCGCGCCAACCCCTGGGCCAGCTGGTCAATGCCAACCAGGGCACCGGCCTGAAGGGCCAGTCGGGCTGCGGCCGCCAGCCGCCGTGCCGTGCCGGTCTTCAGGGCCACCAGGGGGCATCCTTCGCCACCGCCTCCTTCCCGTGGCCGGAGAGGAGCCGCAGGGCATGGCGCCGATTGGGAAGACCCGTGAGGGCATCGGTGGCTGCCCCCAGGCCCACCAGTAACCTGCCGAGGCGATGGATCATGGCCACCAGCCCATGGTGCTGCGCATCCACCACCCCGAGTCCGCTGACGAATTGCTGATCCCAGTGAAAGGGTTCGGAACGGACGGTTTCGGTGTGGACGGTTTCGGCAGCCATCGACCCATGCCCAGCCGAACCAGGCTAGATCCGGCCGCTGGCGCGTCCTGGCTCTGCGGGGATTCGGAAATGGTCTCCGCGGGGCAGCAAGTCCGTGGGCTCTCCAGCTGGTGTGTCCAGCCGATCCGTCGCGCACCCCCGGCCCTAACCCACCCCGTGCTGGCGGAACCAGGCCAGCATCTGCTGCCAGCCCTCGGCGGCCTCCGCCGCCCGGTAGGTGGGCCGGTAATCGGCATGGAAGCCATGGGGGGCCTCCGGGAACACCACGATCCGGCTGGGGCTGCCGGCCTGCTTCAGGGCCACCTGCATGCGCTCCACCGATTCCAGGGGGATGCCGTCGTCCTGGCCGCCATACAGGCCGAGCACCGGAGCGTTCAGGCGGGCCGCCAGATCGAGCGGATAGGAGGGCTGCTGCGCCGTGGCCCCTCCCACCAGGCGCCCATACCAGGCCACGCCGGCCCTCAGGGTGGGGCTGTGGGCCGCATAGAGCCAGGTGATGCGTCCGCCCCAGCAGAACCCGGTGATGCCCAACTTGGCCGGATCACCACCGCCCTGGCGGGCCGCCCAGGCCACGGTGGCATCGAGATCGGCCATCACCTGGGCATCGGGCACCCGGGCCACCACCGGAAGGATGGAGGGGATGTCCGGCAGCTGGGTCACATCCCCCTGGCGCTCGAACAGGCTGGGGGCGATGGCCAGGTAGCCGAGTTTCGCCAGGCGCCGGCAGACGTCCTGAATGTGGGCATGCACCCCGAAGATCTCCTGCACCACCAGCACCACCGGCAGGTTCGTACCGCTGGCCGGGCGGGCGCGGTAGGCCGGGATTGAGCTGCCGCCCACTGGAATGCGCACGAAGCCGGCGGTGAGTCCATCGGCCGCGGTGGTGATCGTGGCCGCGGAGATCGGACGCACCGCCACCGCGAAGCCCGCCGCGAGGGTGCCCAGCAGCAACTCGCGCCGCCGGAAGGCAAGGGGCGAGCCCGGCTCGGAAGGGGTCGGAGTCATGGGAATAAAGGTTTTACGAGCCTGCCGGGATCGCCACCACCTGATCGCGACCCTGCTGCTTGGCGGCATACATGGCGGCATCGGCCCGGGCGATCAGATCATCGATCGATTCCTCACCCCTGGCCAGGGCCACGCCGACGCTGATGCTGATGCGCACTTCCCCCTCGGGAATCACCACGGGCTCGCGGGCAAGCTGACGCAGCTTCTCGGCAATGACCAGGGCATCGTCGAGGGTGTGCAATCCGGTGAGCACCACGAGCAGTTCATCGCCGCCCACCCGGGCCGCCAGATCGGAGGCGCGCACGCAGTGGCGCACCCGCTCCGCCATCGCCTGCAGCACGGCATCGCCGGCCTGGTGCCCGAAGGTGTCGTTCACGTCCTTGAAGTGGTCGAGGTCGCAGAACAGCACCGCCAGTTCCTGGCCCCGCCGTTGGTTGCCGGCGGTGAGTCCGCGGATCTGGCGGAACACCTCCTCCCGGTTGAGCAGGGCCGTGAGGCTGTCGGTGGCGGCCCGGCGTTCGAGTTCGCGCTCCGCCGCCACCTCGTTGTCGATCAGGCGGCAGGTGCAGACTTGCCCATCCGCCTCCCCCTCATCATTCAGCAAGGGGGTGGAGCGGGTTTCCATCCAGTGGTGGAAGCCGTCGCAGCCGCGCACCCGCACGCGGCAAAGGTGCTGCTGGAGCCTGGCGTCCGTCTGGTTCGGCTCCAGCCATGCAGGCAGGGGATCCGCTTCCAGGGTGGCCAGCACATCCTGAATCGGGCGGCCGATCCATTGCCGGGGGGCACAGCCCAGGGCCGACTGCAGGGATGGGGACACCCACACGACCCTGTGGTCGGCGGAGAGGTGACACACCACATCGGTGGAATTCTCGGCCAGGAGACGGAACTGCCGCTCGGAGGCGGCCAGGCGCTGCTGCGCTTCGGCGCGCTCGGTCACATCCTGCCAGGTGACGCTGAGCTCGTCGCCCACCTTCACGGCACGGATATCGAAATGGCGCGGCTCGCCATAGACTTCGTGCCGATAGAGGAAGTCATCGAGCAGCAGCGGCTCTCCCGTGCGCAGCACCTCGAGGTACAGCGCAAACAGGCCATTGCTGACGTGGCAGGGCCAGAAATCCCGGATCGTGCGACCCACGAACTCCTCCAGGGCCATGTGGTTGTAGCCCGCGGCCGCTGGATTGGCCCGCAGGATGCGCAGGTCGTGGATGCGGCCCTCCCCATCGAGAACCGGGGCCATCATCAGATGGGGATCCAGCAGGGAATCCAGGGTCGTGCGCAACCGCGTCTGTTCGGCCGCCAGGCTCTCCTGGGCCTGCACCAGGGGGGTCACGTCGTAATTCACCCCGAGCATCCGCAGGGGCCGGCCCTGGTCGTCGAAGCTGGGGCGGGAGGCGCCCCGGATGTGGTGAACCGAGCCATCGGGCCACACCACCCGGAACTGGCCGGCGAACTCCCGCTCGCCCCGCAGGGCCCTGTGGACCTCATCCAGCAACGCCGGCTGATCGTCGGGATGGACGGACTCGTCCCAGATGGCAGCGGGCGCGGCCCCGCAGTCGGGGGAGCGCCCGAAGAGTCGGTACATCACCGGATCCCAGGTGAGCACATCGCTGGCCAGGTTCCAGTCCCAGACCCCCACCACCCCAGCCTCCGCCGCGGCCTGGAGGTAATCGTTCTTGGCCACGATCTCGGAGATGTCGATCAGCTCGACCATCACCTGGTGCAAGGAGCCATCTGCATCCCGCAGGGTGCTCAGGTGCAGATCGCCCCAGCCGGGCGGGCCCTCCCCACGGTGGAGCCGCAGACGCAGGCGGTAGCGGTCGCGTTCACCGCGCAGCACAGCCTCTAGGGCCGCACCATCGATCGCCTCCACCGGCGAGGGGCCCAGGGGAACGGAGAGGGGCAAGGTCGAGGGGCCCGGCGTGGCGGATCGGCTCTGCGGGGGCCACTGCACCGCCTGGAGCACGACCGGCAGGCTGGTGGCCAGCAGGGGCTCCTCGTCCAGGTTGAGCTCGGAGCAGAGTTCCTGATTCACGACCCGGAAACGGCCCGTCCCAGGCTCACAGAGGGCGAAGCCGATGCTCGCCTCCTCCAGGCTGCGGCGCAGCAGCTGCTCGGAGTGGGCCACCTCCTGCTGGGCCACCACCTGGGCCGTCACGTCGATGGCCTGGCCGATGAAGAAGTCCACCGTCCCCTCCGGCCGGCGCGAGCAGGACACGCTCACATCCATCCAGACGGTGCTGCCATCCCCCCGCAGGTAGCGCTTGCGGAGCCGGTAGCTGGCGCGCCGGTTGGCCAGCATCTCCTCCACCAGGGGGCCCTCCTGGGCGATGTCGTCCGGATGGGTGATCTCGGGCCAGGAAAGGGAGCAGAGGGTGTCGGCGTCGCGGCCGAGCATCGCGCAGAGGGCGGGATTGACCCGGATCAGGCGGCCGCTGGCATCGGCCAGTCCCACGCCGGCGGCGGCATTGTCGAGCGTCACCCGCAGCGTCTCCTCACTGCGGCGGCGCTGCTCCAGTTCGCTGCAGCGCTGGGCGGAGAGGCGCACCGCCACCAGGGCGACCCCGCAGAGCCCCAGCAGGCGGGTGCCGAAGTCGAAGGAGGGGAAGAACCCCCGGACCGTGCCGGAGCCGATCGCCAGCACGCAGGCCTCCACGATCAGGGGCACCATCTGCCGCGGCGTGGCGAAGCTGGCCGCGAGCACCACCACCACGAAGTAGTAGGGCAGCAGCGGAAAGGTGCGGGGCAGGATCAGGTCGAGCGGGAAGATCGCCGCCATCGCCAGCGCCAGGATCCAGAGCAGGCGCCGGTTCGCTGCCCCTGCTGCGTTCGGTTGCGCGGGGCCCTCTTCCATACCGCCCTGTGGCATCCCCACGACCCTGCGTCAGTCTGGACTCATCCGCCGCGGAATGGGGAGCGCCGCCGCCACGGCCTCAGACCGGCGTGGCATCGCGGGCACTCTCGAACAGATCGATGTCCCAGGCCACCAGATCGCGGCGGATGGCATCGGCGCGGGAGCGGGGCAGCTGCTCCGCCAGGTCTTCGCCGGTGATCACGCCGCACAGTTCACCGCCGTCCTCCCGTAGGAAGGCCAGGGCATGCCAGGCGAGGATCGCGGCCCCCACGGCGGTGGGGTAGGAGATGTAGGTGGCACCGGCGTAGGGGCTGTGGAGCAGGCCGCGGTAGCGGAGGTAGCTCACCCCCACGGTTTCGATCGTGCTCTGCCGGTCGTTGCGCACATTTTCGGTGTAGCGGATCTCGGCGGAGGCCGCGAAGTGGGCGCGGCGGATCACGCCTTCCCGCAGGTATTCCTCGATCCGGCGCGGCTTGTTCATCCCCGGCAGGATGGCCCGCACCATCGCCTCCACCGTGAGTTCACTCTGCTGCGGCAGGGTGCGCTTGGAGAGCAGATTCAGCTGGAACAGCGCCTTCACCAGCTCCACCTCCGAGCCGCCGGTGTAGATGCCGATCGAGCCGATCTCCGGGAAGGAGCGATGCAGCGACAGCAGCTCCTCCTGGTACAGCGGATACTGCCGCGTGGGGGCGGACTCATGGGGAAAACTGTGCTCGCGCGCGGCACTGAAGGGCTCCAGCACCTGAACGCGCCCGTCCCGCAGCAGGCGGGGCCGCGCCGCCAGTTCCTCGAGGGCCACCAGCGGCGACCAGGAGAACACGATCTCATCGGCGTCGATGTCTTCCAGCAGGTAGAGATCCACGCTCTTGATTTCCAGATCCCGCCGGCTGGAGCCCCGCAGTTGATGGAGCCGCAGCCCGATCAGAACGTTGGTGACCCCCGGGGAGATGCCCAGGTTGATCAGGGCGGCCCGCCCCTGCTCCCGGTAGGCCTGGTCGAAGGCGTATTGGGAGAAGGTGAGGCTGCGCTCGGTCTCGGCGTCGTACATGTCCGAGGCCAGATCGACCCCATGGGCT
>JBJTWS010000149.1:0-7939 GCA_046081905.1 Synechococcus sp.
GGTGTACTCGATCGATGAGGCCTTCGGCAGCCTGCCCCGGCCCCGCAGCCCCGCGGGCACCCCGGCCGACCTCACGGCCTGGGGGCAGGCCCTGCGCCGGCAGGTGCGGCGCCACCTCGGCCTGCCGGTGGCGGTGGGGATCGCCCCCACCAAGGTGCTGGCCAAGCTCGCCAACCGCCTGGCCAAGGGCGGAGCGGTGCCGGGGGGCGTGTTCGACCTGGGGGCCGTGGCCGATCCCGACCCCTGGCTGGAGGCCGTGGCGGTGGAGGACGTCTGGGGCATCGGCCGGCGCCTGGCCCGCTGGTGCCGCCTGCGCGGCGTCGCCAATGCCCGCCAGCTGCGGGATCTGGCCAGCGGTGAGCTGCGCCATCGCTGCGGGGTGGTGGGGCTGCGGCTGCAGCAGGAGCTGCGGGGGCACGCCTGCCTGCCCCTGGTGCGCCTGCCGCCGGCCAAGCAGGAGACCTGCGTGAGCCGCAGCTTCAGTGAACCGGTCACCAGCGCGGCGGAATTGCGCCAGGCCGTGGCCACCTACCTCTGCCGCGCCGCCGAGAAGCTGCGGCGCCAGCGGCAGCGGGCCGGTGCCCTCACCGTGTTCGTGCGCAGCAGCCCCTTCAACGGCACCCGCTTCTACGCCAATGCCGCCACCGTGCCGCTGCCCGTCGCCAGCAACGACACCGCCGTGCTGCTGGCGGCGGCCCTGCCCCTGGCGGATCGGCTGTTCCGTCCCCACAAGCCGCTGCAGAAGGCCGGCGTGCTGCTGCAGCAGCTCCAGCCGCTCGAGCAGCTGCAGCACCATCTGCTGGTGTCGCTGCCACCGGAGCAGCAGCGGCGCCGGGAGGCCCTGATGGCCACGATCGATGGGCTCAATCGCCGCTACGGCAGCGGCACCGTGGGATGGGCGGCCTGCGGTCTGCGGCCGGCCTGGGCCATGCGCCGCTCCCGCCTCTCCCTGGCGGCCACCACCCGCCTGAGCGACATCCCGACCGTGCGGGCGGGCTAGGGCGAGGGCCCGGCCGGAGCGGCGGCGAGGCCATCGAGGGCCGCCAGGGCGGCGTCGTAGTCGTAGGCGGCCGCGGCCCGCAGGGCCTTCTCCAGGGGCGGTGCCCAGGCGGTGCCCGCCAGCTGGGCCGCCAGCTCCGCCAGGGCGTCGTTGGCGCTGCCGTCGCTGCTGCGCAGCAGATCGGCGATGGCCTCCAGCTGCTCCGCCAGGTCGGCGACAGGAGGCGCCGCCGGGGATCCGGGACCGGGCCCGCCGGCGGCTTGCAGCTGATCCAGACCGGCGAGCACGGGGGCCAGGGCCGCCACCACGGCCTGCAGATCGGTGTCGAGATCGGCCGGGGAGGCGTTGCCGGACTCCGTGCCGCTGCCGTTGCCAAGGCAGGTCTGCTCCAGCCGGGCACGGGATGCCACGAGGGATTGGTTTGGTGTGAGAGCCCCAAGCTCTCACGGCTCCCTGCCCACCCAATGACCTGAGACCCATTCCGCTGCAGTGGCTTTCGGACTTGTGTCCGTCAGTCAGGCCACCACCACGGGGGGGTTCACGGGTTTGGTGATGAAATCCACCGCCCCCAGCGCCAGGCCGCGGGTTTCATCCTCCGGGCCCGTCATGGCGGTGAGAAAGATGATCGGAATCGCCCGGGTGGTCGGATCCTGCTTGAGCTATTGACACACGTCATAGCCCGAGAGGCCGGGCATCATGATGTCGAGCAGGATCAGATCGGGTGGATCCTCGGAGCGGGCGATCTGCAGGGCCTTCTCGCCATTGATCGCCACCTTCACGCGTTAGCGATCCTTCAGCAGCCCCGACATCAGCTCGAGATTTTCGGGCGTGACATCCACCGCCAGGATGGTGGGGCGATGGCCGCTGGTCAGTCCCTGGGTCACGCCATCCCTCCGCAGCCTGATGGGGCAACGTTAGTGAGGGGCGGCATCGGGTCCGATCAGGCGGGAGATCTGGTTGCGGCCGTTGGTCTTGGCCAGCTGCAGGGCTCGCTCGGCGCGGTGCAGCAGGTCACTGAAGCTGCTGTCGGCGCCGGCCCGGCTGCTGAGCCCGCCGCTGACCTGCAGCTGGTAGCCGGAACCGGAGAAGGGACCCGGCAGATGCGCCACCCCCTGCCGCAGGGTCTCGGCCAGGGCCATGGCCGCGTCGCCCTCGCGCTCCGGCAGCAGCAGGGCGAATTCACTGTCGCCGAAGCGGGCCACCAGATCGTGCTCGTGCATCAGGCTGCGGCAGAGCTGGCCCACCTCCCGCAGCACCTGGTCGCCGGCCGGATGGCCCCAGTTCTGGTTGATCTGGCGGAAGTTGTCGAGGTCGATGCACAGCAGCGACAGGGGCAGCCCGTGGCGCTGCGCCCGCTCGAATTCCTTGCTGCCCACCCGGTAGAGCTGGCTCCGCTGGGGCAGGTCGGTGACCGGGCAGTGGTGGCGGATCCGCCGCCATTCGATCTCCCGCATCACCAGCTCGGCCAGCAGCTGCAGCTGCTCGATCTGCTCCGCGCTCGGCTGGTGTGGTTCCCGGTCGATCACGCAGAGGGAGCCGAGGCCATGGCCATCGCGGGAGCGCAGCGGCGCCCCGGCGTAGAAGCGGATGTGGGGCTCGCCGGTCACCAGGGGATTGGCGGCGAAGCGCTCGTCCTGCAGGGCGTCGGGCACCACCAGCACCTCATCGCCCAGGATCGTGTGGCCGCAGAAGGCCTGCTCCCGCGGGGTTTCCCGCACCTCAAGCCCCTGGCGGGCCAGAAACCACTGCCGGTCCCGCTCCACCAGGGAGATCAGGGCGATCGGGGTGTGGAACAGGCTGCGGGCCAGGCTCACGATCCGCTGCAGGTGGGGATCGTCGCCGGCCTGGTGGAGATCGTGGCGCTCGAGGTCGCGCAGGCGCTCCCGTTCATCGGGGGGCAGGGGAGTGGAGGCCATGGCGGGAAGGACGAACGGAGGGGCAACGCCGAAGGCCGAAGACGTCAGGGGCAGGCGTCGAGGCCCCGGGGAACAGGGGCAGTCCGGCTTCAGGGCGGGGGGGCGCCTGCGGCACTCCCTTCCAGGGCGCTGCGGATCTCCTCGGCCGTCACCGGGATGGTTTCGAGTTCATCGGCGTTGTCGAGGAAGGCCTCGAAGGAGGCGTAGCGGCGAATGGTGGGCTCCGCACCGGTTGTGCCGCAGGCGCGCTCCCAGTCGTCGTCGTCGGGCCGCACGGCGGCATAGCTCTGCAGGGCCTCCTGCAGGTCACCGCCGTCGCCGATGGCCTCGCCGTGCCAGAGAACCTCGAAGAACGCCAAACCCCGATCCTCCCTGCTACAACCAATCTAGGCAGGCTCAGGGCGGCCCGCCGGGAGCGGCCGGCAGGGGCTGCAGGGTTTCCTCGAGGGAGGCGCAGCGCTGCTGATCGAGGTGGTGGATGTGGCGGCGTTCGTTGTAGTAGAGCTCCTGGAAGCGCAGCGCATCGCCGTTCAGCTCCGCGAACATCCGATCGATGCGGGTCTCCATGTCCTGGATCGGCGCGGCGGCGCTGCTCGCCTGGCTTTCCTGCAGCAAGGTGGCGATGCACTGCTCCAGGGTTTCGAGCCGCTGGCTGCGCCAGGCATCGAGCAGGTGGCGGCAGCGCTTCAGGGCCCGCTGACGCTCCAGCACGGCCGTGGTGCCGCGCAGCTGCAGCTGCGGCTGCTGCAGGGCCATCCGCTGCAGTTCGCTGGGCTCCAGCAGCGGCGTCAGCCGGCTGAGCAGGGCGCTCTGCTCCATCACCAGCTGGTCGCTCAGCAGCCGCGGCAGATCCAGATCCGCCAGATCCTCGCCGCCGTCGTGGCCGCGGTTGATCGCCTCCAGCCGGCCGGCGCCGAGGTTGTCCTCCTCCAGGGAGCTGATCGTGGCCCACAGCAGCCGGTGGTGCTGCAGGGCGAAGTCCTCCAGTTCCCGCTGGCGCAGCTCCCGCCGGATCAGGGGCCGCTGCAGCGGGCAGTGCAGGTAGAGCCGCAGCAGTTCGGCCTCGGCCCGCTCCCGCAGGCCCGCCTCGCCGGGCTGCTCCCACTTCTGGGAGCGGCCGTGCCAGCGCTGGCCCTTCACCTGCTGGCGCAGGTCCTCCTCCAGCTGCAGCGCCAGCCGCGCCTTGCCGCCGCTGAGCCGCTCCGCCACCTGCTGCAGGTAATGGCTGCGCACGGCGCTCTGGGGCAGCTTGCCCAGGAGTTCCACCAGGGCCGCCACCGCCGGCTGGAACTGGTCGGCGCGGCTGAGGTCCCGCCCGGCCAGCACCTGCTCGATCTGCCAGTCGAGCCAGAGGGGGGCCCGATCCAGCAGGGCGCGGTAATCGCCGGCCCCGTGCTCCCGCAGGAATTCATCGGGGTCCTTGCCGGCAGGGAGGTGCAGCACCCGCAGCTCCAGCTGCCCCTGCAGCGCCAGCTGCTCCACCTCGCCGATCGCCCGCTGGGCGGCCCGCACGCCGGCGCCGTCGCTGTCGAAGTTGAGGATCAGCCGCTTGCTGTCGCAGCAGCGGCAGAGCTGGGTGATCTGCTGGCTGCTCAGGGCCGTGCCCAGGGCCGCCACGGCGTTGGTGATGCCGGCCGCATGCAGGGCGATCACATCGAAGTAGCCCTCCACCACCACGGCCCGGTCGTGCTTGCGGATCGCGGCGCTGGCCCGGTCGAGCCCGAAGAGGTGCTTGCCCTTCTCGAACACCTCCGTTTCGGGGGAGTTGAGGTATTTGGGTTCGCCGCCATCGAGGCTGCGGCCGCCGAAGCCGATCACCCGCCCCTGGCGGTCGCGGATCGGCACCATCACCCGGTGGCGGAAGCGGTCGTAGAAGCCGCCGCCGCCCTTGCGCGCCACCACTAGGCCGGCGGCCTCCAGCAGCTCCGGGGCCAGGTTCTCCACCTGCTGCAGGTGGCTGAGCAGCCCGTCCCAGCGGTCGGGGGCATAGCCGAGCTCGAAGGTCTCGAGGGTGCTCTCGCTGAGGCCGCGGCTCTGCTTGAGGTAGGCGAGGGCACTGGCGCCCTCGGGGCTGCGCAGCTGGCTGCGGAACCAGCCGGCGGCGAGGCTGAGCACCCGGTGCAGCTGCTCGCGGCGGGAGAGCTGCTTGCGCAGCCGCTCCTGCTGCGGCCCGTCGACGGTTTCGATCGGCAGCTGGTATTTGCGCGCCAGCTCCAGCACCACATCGCTGAAGCTCTGGCGCTGCAGTTCCATCAGGAACTTGATGGCGTTGCCGCCGGCGCCGCAGGAGAAGCAGTAATAGAACTGCTTGGCGGGCGACACCGTCATTGACGGGGATTTGTCGTCGTGGAAGGGGCAGATCCCCACGAATTCGCGGCCCTTCTTCTTGAGCACCACGTGCTCGCCCACCACATCGACGATGTCGGCCCGCTCCTTCACGGCGTCGATCGTGCGCGGGTGCAGGCGGGGCAGGTTCAAGGGCTTGTGCGGGCGCGCCTTGATTCTGATGGCCCCCCGGGGCGCGGTGGTGCCATGGTGGGCAGCCCGATCGGCCCCCCGCTTGCGCCTCCCGTCGTGGCGTCCGAGAGAGTCCGCGGTGCGGGCCATGGTGCTGAGCGCCCTGAGCTTCAGCCTCATGGGCGTGTGCGTGAAGCAGGTGGGCGGCCGTATTCCGGCCGCGGAGGTGGTGCTGTTCCGCGCCCTGCTGAGCGTGGCGCTCACCTGGGTGCTGCTGCGGCGCGCCGGGGTGAACCCCTGGGGGCACCGGCGCGGCCTGCTGGTGCTGCGGGGGGTGCTGGGCACCGCGGCCCTGCTGTGCGTCTACATCGCCCTGGCGGAGCTGCCCCTGGCCTCCGCCACGGTGCTGCAGTACCTGTATCCCACCTTCACGGCCCTGCTGGCCTGGCTTGCCCTGGGGGAGCGGCTCAGCTGGCGGTTGCTCACCGCCATGGCCCTGGGCTGGCTGGGGGTGCTGCTGGTGGCCCGCCCCGCGGCCCTGCTGCCCCTGGCCGGCGGCGGGCCCGCCCGGCCTGCGCTGCCGGTGGCGATCGCCGTGGCCGGCGCCCTGGGCACCGCCCTGGCCTACGTGAGCGTGCGCCAGCTGGGCCGCAGCGAACATCCCCTGGTGATCGTGTTCTTTTTCCCCCTGGTGGCGGTGCCCCTCAGCCTGCCGCTGGTGGCCCTGCAGCCCGTGTGGCCCACGCCGGTGGAATTCCTCTGGCTGGTGGGGGTGGGGCTGTTCACCCAGCTGGGGCAGGTGTGGCTCACCCGCGGGCTCACGGCCCTGCCGGCGGCCCGGGCCACGGCGATCAGCTACGTGCAGGTGGTGTTCGCCGGCGCCTGGGGCTGGCTGATCTTCCGGGAGCCCCTCAGCCCCACCACGGTCGTTGGGGCCGCCCTGGTGCTGGCGGCCACGGCCCTCAGCCTGGGCGGCCGCTCCGCAGGGGCAGGGGATAGGTCAGCCAGTCCTGGCTGAGGCCATCGCTGCTGCCGCTGGGCTGGGCCAGGCGCCAGCTCTGGCCTCGCTCGCCCCGCTGGAGATAGAGGTCGAAGGGGGTGTCCACCCGGATCGGATCGCCGGCCAGCCGCCAGTCGAAGCGGCCGCTCAGGTGCAGGCCCCGCGCCTCGCCGATCGTGAGCCCCTCCTGGTGCTCCACCCGCACCCGGCTCACCTCCGGTGGGCCGGAGGGCTCGAGCCCGAGGGCCTGGGCGATGGCGCCCTGGGTGAGGTCGATCTGCAGGGCCAGGGCCCCCAGCAGCACCCCGCGGGGCGGCTGGCCCACGCCGCTGCAGCCCCCCAGCGCCAGGGGCAGCAGCAGGGTGAGCAGCAGCAGACCGCCCGACAGCAGCCGGCGCAACCGCTGGGGGGTGGGCAGGGCGGGCAGCATGGGGGCGCGAAGCGGGCTCTCCCATGATCGGTTGGCTGCAAGGGCAGGTGAGCGATCCCTGGCAGCAGGGGGCCCGCTGCGGCCTGCTGCTGGTGTGCCAGGGGGTGGGCTACGAGGTGCAGCTGAGCCAGCGCCACTGGCAGGAGCTGCCGGCGGCGGGCAGCAGCCTGGCGCTGCACATCCACCACGCCATCCGCGACGACGGCTGGACCTTGTATGGCTTCCCCCTGCGGCTCGAGCGCGACCTGTTCCGCGAGCTGGTGGCGGTGAGCGGCGTGGGGCCCCAGATGGCCCTGGGCCTCTTTGCCTCCCTCTCCGCCGCGGACCTGGCCCGCGCCATCGTGCAGGCCGACCTGCGGGAGCTGAGCCGGGCGCCGGGGGTGGGCAAGCGCACGGCGGAGCGGCTGGCGGTGGAGCTGCGCAGCCGGCTGCAGGAGCGCTTCGCGCAGCTGCTGGAGGGGCTGCCGCCGGAGCGGGAGGCCGGTGCCGGTGCCCGGGGCGGGAGCGCGGGGGCCGCGGAGCTGGAGCCGGCCGCTGCGGCGGCCCTGGCGGCGGGGCGGAGCGAGGTGGAGCAGACCCTCGAGGCCCTCGGCTACGAGGTGCTCGAAATCCACCGGGCCCTGCGGGCGGTGGCCGCCAGCGGCGCCCTGGAGCCCGACCTGGCGGCGGGACGCTCCGCCACCGAGGCGCTGCTGGCCGCCTGCCTGCGCTGGCTGTCGCGGCCGGCGGCCTGAGGGCTGGATTCCCAGAGCCGATCAGCCGGAAGGTAGGGTGGATGTTTGCTCCTTTCGGGCCCGACGCCGCCCATGCCGCTGACTACCACCAAGAAGCAGGAACTGATCAACTCCCATCAGACCCATGGCACCGATACCGGTTCCGTGGAAGTGCAGGTGGCGATGCTGAGCGAGCGCATCAACCAGTTGAGCGGGCACCTGCAGAAGAACATCCACGATTTCTCCTCCCGCCAGGGTCTGTTGAAGATGATCGGTCGCCGCAAGCGGCTGCTCGGCTATCTGCGCGCCCAGAGCGAGGAGCGTTACGCCGCCCTGATCGAGAAGCTGGGCATCCGCGGCTGAGGAATCCGATGGCCCGTCAGCGGGATGGCAAGGCTCAGGGCAGCAGGGGTGGCTTCCAGG
>JBJTWS010000150.1:0-3444 GCA_046081905.1 Synechococcus sp.
GCTAGCAGAAATACATTCACGGCCAAACCACCTCAAAAAGTTCATCTGCCGTGCCGCCTTCAGTGCTGCGCTGCTCATCAGCTGCCTCCAAGCCGGAGCAGCTTCAGCACTGAGCTTCAATTTTAGCTTTTCAGGGACCGGGGCGCCCATCAGTCCAATAACAGTCACTGGCATCGTCAGTGGCCTAGTTGACAATACTGCCAACCAAAAAACCGGCCTTACTTTTACCATTACTTCGGCAACGAACACTCCACCTGAAGGCTGGTCTCAATTTACCGATTATGTAGCAGGCGATGGTTTTGATGTATCCGGAGGTCTCGTGACCGGCGTAAATATTGTGTATTCTGCTCCTAACCAGTCTTTAGCATTGGGGAACCAAGGCATTGATTTTCCCACACTTAGCGCATTAGATTTCTTAAACATGGCAAACGATAGTTCTTCATCGAATAGTCTTTCCTTCACTCCCGCCTCCCCTGGTCCTGCTTCGGTCCCAGGCCCCCTGCCACTCTTCGGCGCCGGTGCTGCTTTCAGTTGGAGTCGTCGGCTGAGGCGCAGGATCAAATTTCCGGCTTGAATCGAGGCTCGTTGCAACACCCAGCCCTTCTCTCCCGGAGAAGGGCTTTTTTATCGGCTGTTGTTGTCCAGTTTTTCACACAGTGTTTTGGCCACGGTTTCGATCCTTTAGGTCAGCTGAGCCCCCGTCTGATTTTTCCAACGTCCTGATCCCGCCCGATGCCTGCCAGCTCCGAATCATCGCGATCGCTGCCCTCCCCCATCGCTCGCGGCGTTTGCCTGGCGGGTGTGGTGTTGATCGTGTTGTTTCTCACGATCCTCTCCACCTCTTTGCTGCCGGTGCGCCTGCTTGATGCCGCCTGGCAGCTGCGGGTGGGCGGGGCGCTGATCAATGCCTCCCCCTTCCCCTTGATCGGCCTGGTGCTGCTCCATGTCGCCGCCAGCCTTGATCCGCGCGATCCGCTGCTGCTGCAACGTCGTCGCCTCGCCGCCCAGCTGGCGGTGGCAGTGGCCATCGGCTATCTGCTCCTGGCTCCGCTGCTGGCCACCGCCAACCTGCAACGCCAGACCAGCCAGGCCCTGGCCTCGAGCAGCGGCCTGCGTCGTGCCACGGAGCGCTTGCAGCAGATGCGCCAGGTGCTGAGCAGCGCCAGCAGCATCCCGGAGCTGGAGCAACGCCTGGCCCCCCTGGATGGCCCCCGCCTCGATGCAGCCGATCGAACCCTGCCCTTGCCGGTGCTGCGCAGCCGGATCAACTCCCTTCTCGATCAGGCCGTCGCCCGGCTCGAGCGCGCCCGCAGCAGTGCCCCGCCCGCCAGCCCCTGGGCCCTGGTGGGCGACATCGTCCGCACCAGCGTGGCCTGCCTGGCCTTGGCCGCCGGCTTCGCCGGCCTGGCCCGTGCTCCAGGCAGTGAGTTTTCGCTGCTGGAGGAGCTACAGATGCGCTGGGATCACTTGCGCTATCGCAGGGCAAATCTCCGCCGGGGTGCGGGCTCGGGTGGTGCCGATCCTGATTACTTTCGGCGTCTCAGTGAACAGGCGAAAGCCGAAGACGAAAAGCGGCGGTGATCGCTTGGTGCGGTGGAATTCGCGATGACTTGCTGCAGCCAGGGCTCCCTCAGCCAGCCAGGCTGCGGAGGATGCGATTGACCAGCTGCGGTTGCATTCCGCTGGGGGACTGGGCAGCCAGGCATCAGCCGCTGATCAGAAGTCGTCAGCCCCGCCGCTCCCGGGGCGTCGCCACAGCCGCGGATGTGCTGGCAGGCCTTGCCCCGCCGGAAGAAACAAACCCCGAGCCTGGCCCGCAACGCGTTCGATAAGCCTGCCTGAAGACTGTCGGGCAAGACACAAGGCCACCCATTGGCATCGCTGCCGCGACGAGTCTCATTGAAGACTTGGCCATCAATCTGGGATGTCTGTCGAGAGCTTCGCTGTGGCCTGCACTCAGCCCCACCGTCTTTCCCGGCCGCTCGCAGCCTCATGGATGGAGCCCCCAGCTCGCCCCAGTTAGATGTGTGCTGGCTGCAGCAATTGGCGCCCCTTCGGGGCTCTTGATTAGCCACATCACTCCGTAACGTGCCGCCCGAGTCACATGGGGCGGCATGAAATGGCCTTCCTGATAGGCGTCATCGGTCTTCCGGCCTGCGTTGCGGAGCTTGATGGGTAATCAAGTCGGGGCATTGCCTACCCCGCCCACTGCACCCCATCGCCGTAGCCCAGCAAGGCGCGATCGGTGCTGAGCAGCCGGAGACCTTCCCGCAGGGCCTGAGCCACCAGCAAGCGGTCGAACGGGTCGCGGTGAATCCAGGGCAACTGCTGCACCGCGAGCACATGCTCCACTTCGATCGGCAGCTCCTTGAATCCCTCCCGCAGCAGTCCCATCCGCAGGGCGGATGGATCCACCTGGAAATCCTCCCGCCGGAGCGAGGCCTTGATCGCCACTTCCCAGAGGCTCACCAGGCTGAAAAACAGCTGGCAGTCCCTGCTCGCCAGTCGACTTCGGGCCGGCTCCGGCAGTTGCTCCGGCATGTAAGCCCACCAGATCAGCAGATGGGTATCCACCAGAAACCCATCGGCCTCATTCGCCATCGAACATCGCCTCGATCTCATCCTTGAAATCCGCCTTGAGGTCGGCGCTGACGTTCCCCTGGCCCCTCAGAAAGCCGCCGCGACGCGGGCCTGGGTCGGCGGCGAGCGGCACCAGCCGCACCAACGGCTTGCCGGCGCGGGCGATCACCACCTCCTCACCGGCCAGGGCCTGGTCGACATAGCGCGAGAGGTGGGTCTTGGCGTCGTGGAGGTTCACCTGCATGGCAATCAGGGTGGTAGGGCGGTAAGGCCGGAGATCGGCGGAGATTGGCGAATGAGGCTCCACCTAGCTTAGTTGGATTGGCGGCTAAGCCATATGGGGAGGGCCGTTTCCCCAGGCCGTCTCCCCGAAGAGAGCCGGTCAGCCCTGCTCTCTGGGATCAGCCTTGCTCGCTGGGATTCAGCCTTTGGCGCAGGGCACCAACACCTCGGCCAGCATTTGGAAAGGGCGCCGGTTGAGGGTGATGAGGGTTGCGCCGGCGGCTTCTGCAGAGGCGGCGATCAGGGCATCTGCCAGGCCGGTGCCGCAACGGGGGAGACCCTTTGCTCCACGGGTCCTGTGAAAGCTGAGCCCATGGCCAACCTCACCTTGTCTCTCGACGACGCTTTGCTGCGGCGGGCAAGGGAGGCGGCTCTGCGGGAGAACACGTCCGAGAACTCCCTGGTGCGGGACTTCCTGAGTCGTTACGTGGAGGCCCGCAGCCGCAGGCTGGCGGCCCTTGAGGGCTTTGAAGCGGTTGCCTCAGCCAGCCAGAGCGCAAGCCAGGGCCCCTGGAGCCGGGAGTCGTTGCACGACATCGGCTGATGCGCGTGTTCATCGACACCAACCTCTGGGCCTATCGC
>JBJTWS010000151.1:0-6424 GCA_046081905.1 Synechococcus sp.
GGCCGTGGCGTGCCAGCTCGGGGATCAGTTCCCCGGCGCTGCTGCCATCGAGTAGCGAGGCCAGCTCAGCTGCGGCAGAGTGTCTCGTGGGCATGGTTCGTCTGGTTGAGGTGGTTCTCAAACCAGGGAAACGGGCCTGCCCACCCGGGGTCCCCACGAATCCAGCGCCGTGGGCGCTGAATTCGTGGGGTGCCCCGCCCCTTGCAACGTCAGCCGTGGAGCCGATCGCCTGAGGTGAGGGGCCCACCCCGGCTACGCCGGGGTGGGGGTGCCGGGGGAATTACACCACTGCTGGGGACGCCAGCGAACATCCCTTTCGGGTCATGAAACAGCAGTGGGGCTTTCAGAAGACCCGGCTGCGTCGAATCGCCATGAATCACTGCAAGATGAAGGTGATGGCAGCGTTGATCAATCTGTATCTGGCCCGTCGCCAACTGATGGCGACGGGATAATCAGGGGGATGGTGCGCGTCTTGAAGATGATCAGACAGCAAAAGGTTCCTGGAGAGCTTCCAATTGCATTGATTGGGGACAATCCCATCCTGATGTGCTCCAATCTGGGTTCACCCAGACCATTGGGCAGTGAGGCCCGCGTTAGAGGGCATTGCCCAGAGTTTCCCTAAGCAACTTGTCGGCGAAATCTGGCAGCCTCACGCACATTTTATGACCAATAACTGCTCAGATCCGTTGCAGCACAGTGTCGCTTTGCACTTTCTCAGGAATCCCAATCCAAACGATGAGGTGCAGGCGCGACCGTGATTGATGGGAGCCGGCTTATGCACCAATCTAACATTAAATTGCTTCTAATTGCTTGTCTAAATAATTCATTAGAAGAGTGGTGTTAACATATTGACTCTTTCCGTCGATCAACCAAAGGGGCGAGGTCTTGTTCGCTGGATCAAATGTTGGCAGCTCTATATAGTCCTGAAGCGTGCAATCGCAAACGTGAAACTGTGCTGGATTAAATCCGTAGCCGAGTGAAATGACGAGCGGGGAGGAAGAAGACAGCAATGTATTAAGCAGACCAGACCCCCATCCACCAGCAATAACTCTCGCGGATGCAAGAATTCTTATCTTGCCAAGAAGATCATGTTCTTCCATCGCGACCATCTCAAAATGTCGAGAAATAAACACGTCGGCGACCTCATCCTCGTTGACGATTGAGCGCGAAAGGACTACTGATTGATAATATTTGTGCTGCCTTGAAACATACAGCAGCTTGGGTTTGCTTGGGTCCATGCCATATCCTTGAAGTGTCGTTGGTGGCTGAAGTTCGGTCTCAAGTAATGCTCTGACCACAGGATGATAGCCAAGTTGCCCTCCAAAGTTAAGAAAGGGAGGAATCCACGCTCTCTCGAATAAGGTTAGAGTTTTATCCTCGAAAAACCGTATTCTCGAACTTAACTCACCTAGTAGCTGGCCAATAGCTTCAACGATAAAAGCTGGAGTTATTCTGGAAATATAAATGGGGGCATCAGGGACTATGCCGCGTTGAAGACAGTATTTTAAGAACAAGATTCGGGGCACAAACTCAACTACAAAGTGTCCCCATTCAATCGGGCTCCAGCCAGCAACAAGGATGCATTCTTCCCGTATTAATGATTGATGTGCTTTATCGGGGCTCAAGTAATGCTGGTCTTGAAGGCATTTATTTATGTGAATATCTCTTGCATATGTTAGATTGATTCTAGAATTCTCAAGTGGCCGCCTAGAATGGTCACAGCATATATTACTTCTTTCGTCAGCCCACAAAAAGATGTTAGAGCATCGAAAGATCTCAAGATGCGGGTATTCTAGGTCCGAGGAAGATTGAAAAAAGTGTTCGCGGATGCATGAACCACCAATTGATTCTTGAAGAAACGGCGTCAGACAAGTAAGCTTACTGCATCTTCCAAGGACCGGAATTGGGTCGACAAATGTCTGGTGGTTCCTGGTGGCGAATTTCATTTGGATAATCAGCAAGATGGAGAAAATGTGCCGATGCGGTTGGCTGTATATACTTTTCCAACGATTCTCTTCAGCTCGTAGGGCGCAATGGTAATTCTCCATTCAAAATCTTTCCCTGTGCACTAAGACGCTTCCACTCCGCTAGCGCAAACTCATATAGAGACTGACCATTGCCTGTTCCAATATTCTCAACTAGAGGCCAAGACGAAAAATGCTTATCCATTAGGCATGCACCAAGTAGGTGATTAACAACGTCTTCGACAGGGACAAAATCGCGAGCTTGCTGTCCCAGAGTCACGCGAAAGTCGCTGCCCGATCTAGCGGCAGCTTTAAGTGAAGGCCAAAAGTTGCAGGGGGGCTGATGTGGACCGTAGGTATTAAATATCGTTCCATAGTAAAACTCTATTAAATCATCCATAGCATAAGCATTGAGCAACAAGCAGGAAGGTGCTTTGGTTGGAGTATAAGTGCCGACAGGCAATAACTGTGCACTTGATGGTATCTTGAAATATTCGTTTGAAGTCAAGCCGTGCTCTAGGCGGCTCCCTGCTGCTACGAATCGCTTAAACCCAGCTGATTTAGCGCATGATAATAATTCTGTGGACGCTAAGATATTTGCCTTGACCTTGACCAGGGAATCCCAGCTTGCTTGCTTTGGGCTAACAGCCGCAAAAGCAACATGAAGAATGTCTGTACAGCCCTCCATGTCTGCGGGCGTAATGCTATGCAGGTCGGCAATATGCAGTCTGGATATTGGAGGATGTCTGTGCATTGAAGATGCTGCACGCCTGATTCTGACGTTGGCTACAATCTGATATTTCTGCGTGCACATGCGTCCGATAAGTTCATTACAGTGAATCCACTGGCTCCGGTCACATATGGAGACATGTTCTTAGGTTGCTTTAGAGACCGCATCATGTACCACTCTGATTACTCGATCCAGCATTGCGCCTGTAAGCCCTGGATAAGTGCCTAGAAAGAGAGTTGTATTCATGATGGAATCAGAGTCAGGTAGTTCTATCGCGATGCGTATGCTGGTTGGGCGCTCCTTCCTTAACTGAACAAACGCCGGTTGCCGGACCAGGTTGCCTCCGAACAGCATCCGGTTCCCAATTTCTTTGGAGTCCAGTTCTTGGGCTAGATCTGTCCGGCTAAAGGGTGCATTAGGCTTCACAGTAATCTTGAAGCCAAACCAGGAGCAATCCGTGCGGCAACCTGTGGAATCCCATTCGAAGCTGCCATCCGGATTCCACTGGGTAGCGTGGGTAGGCAAGGAAAACTCCAACACGTTTTCAAGTTCCGCCATGCCTTTGCGCAGAACATGCCAATTATGCTTTCGCGCTTCGATAAACTCTGGCATTCGCTTCAGTTGCACCCGGCCGATGGCAGCTTGGGGATCCAAAGGCTTGAGGTTAAAGCCCAAGTGGCTATAGGTGTATTTGTGGTCATAGCCCTCAGGCAGCTCACCCAACTGCCAGCCAAAGCGCTTGTTGCAAGTGTTGTCTACCCCGCTCGGACACCAACAATCCCTGCCCCAGTCGCGGAAGCTTTCAGCGATCACCTTCAGTTTCTGATCGCGCACGATGTTCACCGCACCGCCCTCACCCATAGTGAGGTGGTGGGGGGGGTAAAAGCTCTGGGTGCTCAGGTCGCCCCAGGTACCGGTCCAACGCACCACACGATCTGGCCCTTCATCCAGCCCCGGGCTGTTCTTTGAGAAGCCCAGGCTTTCGGCAAGATCTCGTGGCATCGAGTAGCTGCAGCCCAGAGCATCACAGTTGTCTTCTACCAGAAACAGGTCGTACTTTCGGCAGAAGGTCAGCGTGGCAGCCAGATCAAAGGGGTTGCCTAGAGCATGGGCCATCATCACGGCTTTGGTTTTGCCTGGGCTATAGGCCAGCTCCAGCTGCTCACAGCGGGCATTGCCAGTGATGGGGTTGGCATCGATAAATACCGGCACCGCCCCTACCTGTACAATCGGTGCAACAGTGGTGGGGAAACCCGCTGCCACGGTGGTCACTTCATCACCGGATTTAATACGTTTTTTTTTCGGCAACTTGTGGCTGGTGAGCGCTGAGATCGCCACCAAATTGGCTGAACTTCCTGAATTCACCAACAGGCAGTGGCGCACCCCCAGGAATGCCGCCAATTCATTTTGGAATGCTTCACCCTCACTGCCCAGGGTGAGCCAGAAATCTAAAGTGCTGCCCACGGCAGCAGCCACCTCATGATCCGTGAATACACGGCTAGCATAGGGGATCGGTGTGCCGGGCTTCCAGGGTCTGCGTTCGGGATCATCGCCTGGCCGGAAGGATGCATGGGCTTGGCGTGAGTACTCCCGCGTGAGCCGGAGGATCTCCTCTTTCAGTGCTCGTAGATCGCTCATCAGCTAAGAGGGCGAAGGTTGGTGGGAGGCTGTGTAGGCTGCCAGGTCTGCTAGGCAACAGGCCTGAGCCTGTTCTGGTGCCTTGTGCAACGTGCGATACCAATCCACGGTGCGCTTTACGGTGGTGGCAAAGGGCCAGCGCGGCTGCCAGTCCAACTGGTGATGGGCTTTGTCCACCTGCAGATGCAGACGGCTGGCTTCATGCGGTGCCTCCGGATCATACAGATCGTGCCACTCGCCAGGCCAATGGGTGAGGGCTTCAGCGATCAGCTCACGCACGGGTCGGTTGGCCTCCAGCAGGGGGCCAAAGTTGAAAGCTGCGGCATAGCGATTGGCAGATTCATAGCCATGGCTGTCCGCCAGAGCTTCCGCCAGGCGCAAGTAGCCGCTCAGGGGTTCGAGCACGTGCTGCCAAGGTCGGGTGGCCTCTGGATTACGGACGGGGATCGGCTCTCCTGCTGCCAGGGCCCGCATGGCATCGGGCACGATTCGATCTTCCGCCCAGTCCCCACCGCCAATCACATTGCCAGCGCGAGCGGTGGCGATCGCCAGGTGGGGGCTCTGATGGCTGGCCGCCCCGCAGAAACTGTTACGCCAGCTTGCAATCGCCAGTTCGGCGGCCGCCTTGCTGGCGCTGTAGGGATCGTGGCCGCCAAGGCGATCGCTTTCCCGGTAGCCGAAATCCCAATCCTGGTTGGCGTACACCTTATCAGTGGTCACCATCACCACCGCGCAGGGGTGCTTCAGTGGCTTGAGCGCCTCCAGTAGATTCAGGCTCCCCTGCACGTTGGTAGACCAGGTGCCCAAGGGATCGCGGTAGCTGCGCCGCACCAGCGGCTGAGCGGCCAGATGCAGTACCACCTCTGGCTGAGCGCTCTTGGCAATTGCTGCCAGCGCGTCGGCATCGCGGATGTCAACCAGGTGGTGGCGATGCAACCGTTTCTGCAGCTGTAGTTGGTCAAACAGATGGGGACTGGAGTCTGGCTCCAGCCCCACGCCCGTTAGCTGAGTGCCCAGTTCGCTGAGCCATAACGCCAGCCAGCTGCCTTTAAACCCGGTGTGGCCCGTGAGCAGCACCCGCTTGCCAGTCCAAAAATCTAGGTTCACCACAGATTGTCGGCTCATGGCCACACCTTCCACGGGGCCTCACCACTGGCCCACAGTTCCTCAAGCTTCTGCCGGTCGCGCAGCGTATCCATTGGTTGCCAGAAGCCGCGATGGAAATAGGCCGTGAGCTGCCCGCTGCTAGCCAGGGTGTTGAGCGGCTGCTGCTCCCAGATGCACGCGTCGCCATCGATCAGTTCGATCACCGACGGCTCCAGCACGAAATAGCCGCCATTGATCCAGCCCCCGTCGCCATCAGGCTTTTCATCGAAGTTGTTCACCAGATTTCCCTCTATCCCCAGCGCTCCATAGCGACCAGGGGGCTGAACCGCGGTGAGTGTTGCGTTACGACCTTCTTGGTGGTGATACCTAACTAGTGCACTCACGTCTACGTCCGAAACTCCATCTCCGTACGTAAAGCAGAACGTTTCATCGAGGAATTCGCGGACCCGCGCCAATCTTCCACCAGTCATCGACGAGTCGCCAGTGTCCACCAGCGTGACTTTCCACGGCTCGGCATGCCGCCTATGGATTTCCATGTGATTAAGATCCATGTGGAACGTTACATCGCTGCTGTGCAGGAAATAGTTTGCGAAGTACTCTTTAATGACGTATCCTTTGTATCCACAGCAAACAATGAACTCGTTGATGTTGTGATGACTATATGTCTTGAGGATGTGCCACAGAATTGGTTTCCCCCCAATTTCGACCATCGGCTTCGGGCGTAGTTGTGTTTCTTCTGAGAGGCGTGTCCCAAGGCCGCCGGCGAGGATGACTGCTTTCATTTTGTTGATCGTGCTGGGATTACGTCCTGGCTGTAGGTGTGTATCTCTGCCGCTATTTGTTTCTTGATTAGGTAGCAAGCTCCGCGCTCCTCAGGAGGCGTTCGGGTCGTGCGGTGCAGAGGCAGACCGCCTGGAGCACTTGATCGGTCATTTCTTCCAGCTTGAAGCGGTGATTGAAGCGGAAGCTGAAAGCGCCCAAGTAG
>JBJTWS010000152.1:0-4148 GCA_046081905.1 Synechococcus sp.
GGGCGAGGGTGAGCTCCAGCGGGCTGGCGCCCACCAGCTCGCGGTTCAGCACCCGCAGGGAGCCGCTCTGGGCGGCCCGCAGCCCGCCGATCAGGGTGAGCAGGGTGGTTTTGCCGGACCCGGAGGGGCCGGTGAGCAGCACGATCTCGCCGGCTTCCACCTGCAGCGCCACATCGAAGAGCACCTGGCGCCGCACCGCGCCGTGGCCGAAGTGGTGGGGGAGCCCCTGAATCGCGATCGCGGCGGCCATGGACCAGCTCCTCAGAACAGCTCGGCCGGATCGGCCGCCTGCAGCCGCCGGGTGGCGATGGCGCCGGAGGCGAGGCACATCAGCAGGGTGAGCACGAACACGGTGGTGACGCGCCCGAGCGTCATGGCGATCGGCAGGCTGGTGGCCTTCGCCGCCACCGCATAGAGCCACAGGAGCATCAGGGCGCCGGGGATGAAGCCGAAGGCGGCCAGGATCAGGGCCTGCTCCATCACCACCAGCAGCAGATAGCGGTTGCGGAAGCCCATCGCCTTGAAGGTGGCGTATTCCTGCAGGTGGGCGTTCACATCGGTGGAGAGCACCTGATACACGATCACCACCCCCACCACGAAGGCCATGGCGGTGCCGAGCCCCAATATGAAGCCCACTGGGCTGGCCATGCGCCAGTAGTTCTCCTCGAACTGAATGAAATCGGCGTCGGAGAGCACGCGCACATCGTTCGGGAGGTGGCGCCGCAGCGCCTCCACCACCGGGGCGGTGGCCTGGCCGGGCGCCAGGGTGAGCAGTCCCACGCTCACACTGCCGGCGCTCACCTGGGGAAAGATGCGCAGGAAGGTCTGGTCGCTGGTCATCAAGGTGGCATCGGCGCCGAAGGAGGCCCCGAGCCGGAAGAGCCCCTCCACCGTGATCGTGCGCCGGTCGATCTCACTGGTCACCCGTTCGCCGCGCTCGATCCGGGCGATGGCCTCCTGGTACTGGCCCCGGGCGCCGCGATCGAAGAGCACGGTGTCGGGGATCTTGAGCCGATCGGCCTGGGCCATCACCTCCGGCAGCCGCAGCACGTCGGCGTCGGGATCGAAGCCCAGCACCTGCACGGTGGCGCTGCGCAGGGTCTGGGGATTGCGCCAGGTCACGGTGCGGATGTAGGGGCCCTGGGCATCCACCACGCCCGGCACATCGAGGGCCTGCAGCAGGCGCCGGCGCGGGAAGGTGGAGAGGTTCTGCAGGTTCAGGGCCCGGGGGCTGATCAGCACCACGTCGGCCTTGAAGGAGCGATCCAGGCGGGTGTTGCTGTCGTAGAGGGCGGCCTGGAAGCCCAGCTGCATGAACATCAGCAGATCGGCGAAGGCGATGCCGGCCAGGGCCACCAGGAAGCGGCCGCGGTCGTGGCGGAGCTGGAGCCAGCCGAGGGGGGTTCTCATGGGCCGATCAGCGCCCGCACCTGCAGGTTCGTGAGGCCCCGGGCGCGGACGTTGCTTTCGGCCGTGAGCGGGGCGCGCACCTCCACCACACGGTTGTCGTTGTTGGCGCTGGGGTCGGTGTTGATCACCGTCTGGCGCAGCACGATCGCGCCGATCTGCCCCACCCGGGCCTGGAGCGGCTGGGGGAGGGCGGGGCTGGTGATCCGCACCGGCTGGCCGGGCTTCACCCGCGGCAGATCGTTCTCGTACACCTCGGCCACCACCTGCAGCCGGTCGATCTGGCCGATCTGGAGGATGCCGTCGCTGCCGGGCGACTCGCCGGCGCGGGCGAACACCTGCAGCACGGTGCCATCGATGGGGGAATGGATGAGGTTGTCGTCACGGGCGGCGATGGCGCGCTGCAGATTCGCCTCGGCCTGCTCGAGGCTGCGCCGGGCGTCCTCCACGTCGAGGTCGGTGCCGCCGTTGCCGGCGCTGCTGCGGGCCTGCTGGCGCGCCAGCAGCACCCGGGCCTCCTGCAGCGAGGCGGTGAGGGTATCGAGGCTGAGCTGGCGGGCATCGCGCTCTTCGGCGGACACGGCACCGCTGGCGTAGAGGGTCTGGTAGCGGCGGGCTTCGGTGGCGGCGGTGCGCTGCTGGGCCTCGAGGGAGCGCACCCGGGCGCGCTGGCTGGCTTCGCCGCTGCCGGCATCGGCGCGGGCGATGGCGAGCTGGGAGCGGGCCAGGTTCACCTCGGCTCGGGAGGCGGCCACGGCGGCCTCGAGCTGGGGCTGGTTATCGAGCACGGCCAGCAACTGGCCGGCCCTCACGGTGTCGCCGCGGGTCATCAGCACCTGCCGCAGGGTGGGCTGGCCGGCGGCGCCCATGGGGGCCGCGATGGTGCGCAGCTCGCCGATGGGCTCGAGCCGCCCGAGGGCGGTGACGGTGGTGATCGGCCGCTCAACCGCGGCCGGCGGCGGCGGGGCCTGGGCGGCGGGACGCAGGCGCTGGCCCATGGCTACGGCAGCGAGCAGGGCCCCGAGGGCCGCTGCGCCGATCCAGAGCCGCCGGGTTGGCTGGAGCCTCTGCGGGACGGCCATCGTTCTCTCGCCGATGCACTTACTATACGGTTCAGTTCAGTTCAGTTATTGGCCTGGTGGTGCCCGCCCCCCCCGAGAACCTCGCCGGTGCGGAGCCCGCCAGTCCGGGGGGCTCCGCCACCAGCGCCCGGAACCTGCGCAGCCTCCGCAAGCGCGACGCGATCCTCGGCGGCGCCCGGCGGGAGTTCCTGCGGCACGGCTACGCCGCCACCTCCATGGACCGGATCGCAGCGACGGCGGCCGTGTCCAAGGCCACCGTCTACAGCCACTTCCAGGACAAGCAGGCCCTCTTCCGCGCCCTCACCGAGCAGATGGTGGGCGAGCGCCTCGCCGACCTGTTCGGCGTCACCCCGGAGCAGGCGCTGCCGGCCGAGCCGATCGGGGCCCTGCGGGAACTGGCCGCCCGCTGCCTGGCGAGCGCCCACAGCCACCCGCAGTTCCTCTCCTTCCTGCGGCTGGTGATCGGCGAATCGGAGCGCTTCCCGGAGCTGGCGCGCACCTTCGTGGCCCAGCTCGAGAGCATCGGGGTGCGCCATGTGGTGCGGCTGTTCGAGGCCCTGGCGGCCGGCGCGGAGGCGGAACTGCGGGCCCGGGTGTTCATGGGCGCGCTGGTGCACCTGATCCTCATGCAGGACGTGCTCGATGGCCGTGCCGTGGCCCCGGTGGACCGCGACGCCTATGCGGAGCTGCTGCTGCGGCTGCTGAGCGTGCCGCCGGCTTCCTGAGCCTGATCCGGCGGGGTTTCGCTCAGGTCTTCGCTGCGCTGCCGAGCAGCTCCACCAGCGTTCTGTCCTCCAGGGGTCGGTGCCGGAAGAGGAGTTTGGCTCCAGGGGCGAAGGCGAGGCTGGCGCCGATCTCCGTGTCTGTTCCCCAGTACTCCAGCCGCTCCAGGGTCTGTCCCACCACTTCGTCCAGCGCGGCGAGGTTCACCAGCACGAGCTGGCTCGTGAGCCCGTCGTTCACCGGCGGCTCGGGGGGCTCGGAGGGGCGCCAGAAGATGGTGTCGGCTTCGAAGTAGAGCCGGACCCAGGTCGTGTCGAACTGGAAGAAGGCCACGTTCGCAGGGTCGCTGATGCTGCCTTTGCTCTGGTGCTGCAGCAGATGGAAGGCGCGGCAGCGGCGGCCCACGATCGCGGGCTCCTCGCCATTGAAAACGTAGGGGTGGCTGGAGGACATCAGGCAGGAGGGGCCGCCGATCCCGGCAGCGGGATCCACCGGAACGTGAGGATCGTGCATGGATCCTCCACAAACCAGCGATGGTGGAGGTTCTCTCCCCAGATCACGAAATCTCCATGGTTCCGCAGGGTGTGCCGCACCACCAGACCGGAGGGGAAGCTGCCGTGGGTGGAAAACTCGAGGTGGAAGGTCCCGGCCTCGCTGACCAGAAGGGAGAGGGTGCGGCCCTCGCTCGGCGGTTTGGCTAGGCCTCGGTCATCCCCCTTGGGGTGGTACATCCACTTGGATTGGATGGTGTGAGCCAGTGCGCTTCTTTCCATGCAGCGGAGGTTGGTGGGGCCAGATCGATGCTCTTTGGTCCAGCCGCCAAAGCCAATGAACCATCCGCTGTCCTCCGTGGGCACCTGCCCGGCATTGCCGAACTCAATGTCCATGGACATCTCCCTCCTTCACGGCCGGTGCCGGGGGCGGAGCGGGGCGCAG
>JBJTWS010000153.1:0-10717 GCA_046081905.1 Synechococcus sp.
CATCCCGAGCCGCAGGGCCAGGCGGCAGCAGGCGCAGGTCTGGTTCTCAAGGGTTGAACTACCGCCACGACCGGCGGCCCATCACACGCGCCAGCTGCCCGTCGCCTGATTCTCACGCTTGAGATGTGTCGGGCAGCCAGCATCAGTTGATGTTCAGGCACTCGCTGTTGATCCCTGAGGAGGCTCAGGTGGAGGCTGTAGGCTGTTCTGGGTGTCAAGAAAACTTGTATCCAGTCGGCAACAAAAAGAAGCTCCTCAAGTTTCTGCAGGTTCATCGCGAGCACGTTCAACGCGATTGCTGACTCCTGTGCTCCCGCATGATCAAAAGCACGGGCGACAACTTTCCTGGCGGCGGGCGTCTCGAAGGCGGGTCGCCTCCCTTGCAGTGGTGCAATTGCCGAGGCCTGTGACCTGATCGGAGATCAGTGATCAGGCAGCCGCAGCCTGCAGGAAGAAGTAGCGGAACGAGGAGTCCCATGGTGTCCGCCGGAGCTTGAGCCCATGACTCGCGGTGAGCGCCGCGTGATCACGGATGGCAAAACGCTCCAGATTCCGCAGGCTCTAGCACAACCGCTCAGGATCCCGAGCATGGCCACCAGCAGCACATACTATGCCGCAAACCGCACCCCGCAGCGCATCCGCCCATCCGGGATGGTCTTGAGGTGGCTTATCAGATCGAGATCGGATGCGGCAGAAGCGTTTCGGGTACAGCTGGAAAACGTTCATGCCCAGCGACGAACGGCAAAGCCGTATCCCGATCAGGCGTGAAATGTATTGAAGCAGTCTTGGGGCTGTGGGCGCGACGCTTGCTTATTGATGGGAGCGCCCTTTCGGTGCGTTACCGTGTCTTAGAGATTAACGATGGGGTACTGTCCAAAAACAACACACCTCAATATTAAGCTGGTGTCAGTTTAATTTAAGCATTCTTTAATCGACTCAGACATTTGCGCATATTGCATTTCTTGCGCTCATGCTCCAACCTTTAGATGGATCAACAACTGCCCACGGCAGCTTCGCAAAATGAAAACCCGCCTTCAGCTTGAGTTGCTCAAAAAGCTGAGAGAGAAGAAAAGCCCCCTGCAAAAAGGCTTCACTTTGGTTGAGCTGATGATCGTAGTTGCTGTCATTGGCATTCTTTCGGCAGTTGCTCTGCCTCAGTTCCTTGGTGCGCGGACAGCCGCTGCAGCTGGTGCTGCTGTCGGAGAATTAATCGGTCAATCCAAAGAGTGCGCAACCTTCAAGGCCTCAAGCGGTGTTGGTACCGCCCCTTCGGTCGGTGGCGTTTCCTGTGCCTCCAGCGGTTCTCAGACCTTCTCAAGAGGGTGGGGTGCGACTGCAGCAGGAATTCGTTGCCTTGGAACTGTTGGCTCATCTGGCTCAATTGCCACTGTAACGGTAGCTTCGAATGGAGCTCTTTCCTGCGGGCTCACCTGATTTGAACTGAATAGGGGTGGACTTCCAAGTGGACACCCCTCCTTCTTCTCTATTGGTCTCAATCTGCTAGTCCCACTTAAGCTTTCCGTCCATTTCCTGTCTGGCAATCTTTGTGGGAGGCCTTTCGGTTTTCGATTGCCGGGTCAGCGTTTAAGAATCATGAGTGAGATAAGCTTCTTGTCTTTGAAGGTTCTGCCCCTATGTATCTTTTGCATCGCATGAGAGGCGGTGATTTTACCTTCAATTCAGTCTTGATCGCGAGTTTTGCCTCTAGAGAACTGCGCGGCCTTGCTCGGCGTCGCTTCTGCTGGAACCGTACCGCTCTTGTTTAAACCTGTCTGCCATCGGTGTAAGCGTGCAGGTATGCCTCCTTTCGCTTGACAGTTCTCCATAGCCTCTCGAACAGGATGTTGTCGCTGATTTAAATTGGCTTGTTCAGCCTAGATTGGTGCGCACCAAGCTGGGATTGCCCCCCAAATCAGTTGTATTTGAAGCTTTCCTCAAGCCACTCTTTGACCTGATTCTATTCAGTAAGCACACTAACCCTCTGATCTTCGCGCAGCAATCAGTTGGCGATATGCCAGATTCAGGTTGCTCAATGCTGCCATCACTTCACCTTCCAGGGATCTTTTGCGATCTCTCGCAGCCTGGTCTTCTGAAAGCCCCACTACTGCTTCATGACCCGAAAGGGATCTTCGGCCTTTGAGCTGATATGTGCAATGGCGGTCTCAACCCAGTTCTCCAATTGCCCCTCTGGCATATCAGGCAATGCTCGCCGGTACCCCGGCCGCATCGCTAGGCGGAACAGAGCAGATGATCCTTCCATCTCCGGTCTCTTCTCATTCCTTGGGATCCCGCATCGGCGTAGACCACCTCTTCCTCGCCATGCAGCAGCTCAGCCACTGGGGTGAGGTCGGTCACGTTAGCAGCCATCGTCTTTACCGAATGGCTCAGGCCGATGTCCTTGCCGACTCCTATGTGGACTTTCATCCCGAAAGATCACTGGTTACCATTCTTGGTCTAGTGCATCTCCGGATCCCGTTCGCGACCCTTGTTCTTGGGGGAGCTGGGAGCGGCGATCAAGGTGGCATCGACGATCGTGCCCTTCTTCATTGCCATGTCGTGGGCCTTCAAGTGCACGTTCACCGTCTCAAAAATCTGGTCACCGAGGTCTTGCTTCTCCAGCAAGTGCCCGGAAGGTCAGGATGGTGGTCTCATCCGGGATCCGATCGCTGATCAGATCGACCCCGGCAAACCGTCGCAGCGTGGGCACCTCAATCAGAGCTTTCTCCATGGCGGGATCACTGAGGCTGTACCACTGCTGCATCAGGTTGATGCGCAGCATGGTCATCAGTGGATAGGGAGGCCGACCACCCTTCTTACTGGCCTTGGAGTAGTACGGATCGATCAGATCAACGAGGGCCTGCTAGGGAACGACCTTATACATTTCGCCGAGGAAGATCTCCTTGCGGGTGCGCCTCTTGGCAGTGGACTGCTCGTAGTCACTGAACCCGAGCTGCTTCTCGCCCATCACCCCAGTACTGGCCTCCGATCACAGGGTCCTCTCCGCGTGGGGATGGGTGGAATTCCAGAATTTCCCTGGAAAGCACCGATCCTGGCCCTAATCTGTAGCGTCGACTCCCGCACCGGTACTGGCCTGTAGTATAGCGTGGCTAGGCCCAGCAGCGCACATTGGCGGCTGATACTGAGCTAAGGGTGTTCGTGATCGGCCAGTTTGCGAAGGTCGCGGGTGCTAGACCATCTGAGATTCTTTTTTGGGCCACTCCAGCTCCAACTCCATCTTCAACCAGCCGATCTGCTGGAAGAGCTCAGCCTCCTTTGCCAAGCTCTCGTCCTTGTCCTTGCTCTTCTTGCCTCTAGTAAACTGCTCACTGGCGCCCTCCGGGAGCTGCCTCTTCCACTGGTTCACCTGCATGGGGTGGAGGCGTGATCGGCAGTGATCTCCTGGATGGTCTAACGGCCACTGATCGCCTCTAAGGCGACCCTAGCCTTGAACTCGGGGCTGTGGGTGCGGCGTTTGTTCATCGGTGGGAGCCCCTTACCGGGGCGGTGCCCCGCCGCATAGGTTAACGATGGGGCCTGTCCAGAAAAACAGGTTCACTTCACAGCCAGAGTGTTTCTTCTGATTAAAATGCTATCTTGGCTTTGGGAAATCAAAGGTTCACTATGGCGAAAATGGCGGGACGTTTGTCCTTGAATAATCCTTCTCTCGGTCCATCGGAGATGGCTAGAGTGGGCATGTATCGTCGCGCTGCGATCGCATCACTCAGGGACTACCGGGCCGCAAAGAAGTTGTCCATTATTTTGCCAATATCTTTACTTAAGATCAAGAAATTCTCGCTGTCGCTGCATTTCTCGCTTGTCTTCGCAGTTAGCGATCGTGAAGTTTCTCCTAAGATTATTTCATGTGTAGCTGAGTCCGTAAAGGGTGTGACGCTCAAGAGATCTGATATTGACAATGCTTTCTTGCTTCTTCCGGAATTATTCTTGTCCCCTGCTTCTACTGCGTATATTGCCTCAAATCTTAGCGTAGATAATCTGCGCGGGTACTTTCTTGATAAGGCACAACTCTTTTTTCAGTATACTCAAAGGCAGATTGCGCTTGCCAATGCTTATCTAGCAAAGTTCACTGGTGACTTTTTTACGGCCCTCTCATTGGCCCAAGACCTAGTGCTAGAGGACTCGAATGACACAGAAGCGGCTAACTTGGCCGCCGAGATCCTTGGTCAAGAAGATTACACCTATCAAGCACGGCGTTTTGCTTGCCATGTCCTGCGCAGAGAGCCTAGTAATATGCTTGCGCTGGAAACGCTCGGGATGTGTTTGTATAAAGAATCGAGGTGGAAAGCGGCAAGGAAGGTCTTTAAGATTCTGCACTCGATAAACCATGACGATATAAGCTTGAGTAACAGTCTTACTGCATTGCCAAAAATAGCAATGTCTTCTCTAGAGTTGGTCGAAGCTGCTAATGGCTTTCAAGATCTAGCTGCATTGCTCTGTAGTCAGCATGAAATGATGGGAATTGAAAGAAGCATTGAGCTGTGCAGAGTTCCATTCCCATCTTCTTTCTATCTGCCATATCAAGGCCCCGTTTCGGTAAAAAGAGATCTAGAAACAGCTTGTGAGTATGCTAAGCTATCCTCCTCTTCCCTCGTTCAAGATATTGCAGTCCTTTACTCTAGTGGTCTTGATCATCAGCAAGCAAGCCTGTGTTTGGCTCCCATAAGACAAAGAAAGAAAATACGCATTGCTTTTATTTCTCGATTTTTTTCTACACATACAAACCTTGAGGCTCACTACGGACTTATCAAGAACCTAGATAGAGATTTATTCTATATTATCATTATTCATCGCCCTGAGGGGAGCGCAGACGACGAGCATAACGCACTTAATCAGTCAGCGGATAAAGTCGTCTATCTTAATGCTGACTTCGGCGAAAGTTGCCGAACGATCTATTTGTTAAACCTCGACATACTGTTCTTTACGGATGTAGGAATGTATGCCTTAGACTGTGTTTTGACTATGCCTCACCTTGCTCGTAAGCAGATAACTAGCTGGGGATTGCCCCATACAACTGGCTTGAAGTCTATAGACTACCATCTCCGCTCCTCAATATTTCGTGATTGCGAGGGGCCTGAAGAGTACACGGAGCAACTTGTGGAAACAGATGGATATATTGGATACTTTGACGCCTCTAAATACAAGCTAAACCCCCGTACTCGAGACTACTTCCTCCTCCCTCCTGATAGATTTTTGGTAGGATGCTTGCAGTCCCTGCATAAAATTCATCCCGATTTCGATGGCTATCTCGAAAGAATTGCAAAGATAGATGAGTCGATTCTTATTGTGATGTCGCCTAGCGAACATGATCTGCTTATGGAAAGATTTATTAAGAGAATTAAAAAATCGGCTCCCACCGCCTATAGACAATTATGCATTCTTAAGAGAACTCATTTGGAAGACTTCTTTGGCTTAAATCACATTCTGGACCTTAACCTCGACACTATTTTCTATGGGGCTGGCATAACGTTTGTGCAAACTACTTGGTGTGGTCCTCCATATGTAACTGAGTACTCTCGCCTCGTGAGATCTTCTGTTGTGTCTCGTTCGTATATGTATGCAGGCATTGATAGCCCTCCGGTGGCGCGCGACAAGAATGAGTATATTGATTTGGTGAGGTACTATTTTTGTAATCGGGGTAGTCTGCAGGCTTTGCGAAGTGAAATCCAGCAAAAAGCAAAGGGGACTATCTATAATAATGAATTATACCTGAAGTCTTACGAACAGTTCTTTGTTGGCACCCTTGATTGCTGAGGGCCACTCGCATTTGCAAAATGTAAGCGCATTGAGCCTTTTGTGCGGTTTTCGACGTGATAGAAGCCCTTCTTCGTTGGCCTATTGATGATGAGCATCGTCGCGTCTTTCGTCTATAGATCTATTCTGTTTCTGTCGGGACTCGAGAGAGTGTGTGATGACTGTGGTCAAGCGGATCCGATTGCTATCTTGTATTGAATAATTTTAATACTCTCGGTGAATGGTCTGCCAGATATTATTTGTCTGTCGATCCAGTTCCTATGCGTGAGGCTTCGCTGAAGCATTCAGGCTTTTCTTGGCCAATAAGAATTGGCAGGTAGGGCCTCCTAAAAACCTAATCTTTTTATCAACTTGTAAAAGCTGCTAGAGCCTCGTTGTGTATTCTTTCTGACTGGATACAGCTTCTCTTGGAAGTAAGAGCATCCTAGGGTCCCATGTGAGTCTCCTCGGAGAACAACGACGAGTGCCTAAAAATCAGCTGACGAGCCGATGCGGCCTGCCTGTATCTTGTGACCAAGATGAGAGTTGAGTTGCTCGGGAATTCCTAATTATTGGCTGCAGGACATGCGTATTATGTTCTCGCTTATGGTAAAAAGGAATTAATGTTTTATGGCTTGACATTAGCTTGATGTCGGGGTGTTGCCTTGGGTTGATTCGCTGCTAGATTGCAGAGGTTATTGAGTGACCCAACCTCTCGCGACCCCCATGACAGATTCTCTTGAACCATTGACTAGAGAACAATTTGAGCGTGTAGCAAACTCGTGTGGAACTGACAAGGCGGGATGGCATGCCTACCAGCGATTTTACCCTCTTGTTCTCTCGCAGATTGACAGATCCAGTGCTTTCACGGTAATTGAGATGGGATATGGAAATGGCGCGAGTATTAATCTCTGGAAAACATTCTTTCCAAATTCTTTTTTGATCTGTATAGATAGAGATGTTTCAGAGCAGGGAGATGGCTTCGTTGTTGTGAGGGCCGACCAAGGGGATCCAGACGCAATTCTTGCCGCAATTGGCGAGCCTTTGAATCCAGTTAGGCTTATTGTTGATGATGGCTCTCATCACCCTAGTCATCAGCTTTCGTGCCTGTCGCTTCTTTTGGGAGCCGTTCTTGATTTTGGTGGCTTTTATATTATTGAGGATATTGAGACATCCTATTGGCTTGCGGGCGATCTGTACGGATATCAACTCCGCTATGGGATGCTCTGTAGATGGTCTGCGGTAGAGGCGCTTAAGCTCGCTATAGACTACATGAATCGGTCGTTTCTTGATCCGCAAGACAAGAGCATGCTGGAATATTCGCTGATGATGGCGGGTCTTTCTCCGGCCTCTGTCGGCCTGATTGGCTCAATTACCTTTGGGCAGAACTGTGCATTGATCGGTAAGGCATGTCAGGGCGATGATATATTAATGACCAGAGAGTATCCGTATTCGCAATTTACCCGGAGAGGGCAGGGCTGATCTTGGGATGCTTTCGGGTATTCATGTTGGTGGTGAGTCACTTGGGGGTTGGTCTTGGCTCTAGTCCTTGCGGCCTATGAGCTTGTTCATTCATGGGTTGGTTGCTCCTTCACTTTCTTGTGTATTGTTTGCGGTCACGTTGGTGATGGATCGGTCTAGGCTGGTCCGTTTCCGATCAGCATGCATGATGGCTTGCTGGCCCGCCGGCAGAGCAAAGTCTCTACAACCTCTGGGTTTGACTTCTTATGTTAACTCATGTTCAGGTTTCTCCCTCGTCATCGTCCTCCTCCTCTCCCTGGGGGTCATCCTCACCGGCGCCGCGATCCTAAGCCGCGTGAGCTTCGGCCGCCTCGGTGCCGTCTGGCAGGCCCAAAGCCGCGAGGCTCGCGAGGCCGCCGAGATCGGGATGTCGCGCATCGTGAGCGAGCTCAACCGCGAACGCAACCGCCGGCTGCTGGTGAATGCGGCGGTGCTGGATGGGCAAACGCGAACCTACATCGAGAATCCGGTGAATGAGGGGGTCACCGGGTCGTATTGCACCACCAGTCTGCCGTTGCTCAGTGGGGCGTTCTCGGCGGGGGCGGATCCGAAGGCGGAGCAGGTGATCGATACGGAGCGGCGGTTCCAGCTGTTGAGCGTGACCCAGCCGGCGGCCTCGAGTGAGCGGGAGCCCAGCAGCCCCACCACCAAGAACAACACAGACGCGAACAGCACCGAGAGTTTCAAGGTCACCACCGGCTACGACCCGGATGCCACCGGTGGTGTGGAGTACCCTGCCCGCGCCGGTGAGATCACGATCACGGTGCGGGGGATGGCGTACCGGAACAACACCCTGATCGCCACCACCACCCTGACCCGCACGTTTGAGGTGGTGCCGAAGTGCTGCTGGGGATCCCTGGGGGGCTACGGCGCGGCCTTCGGGCCAGACACGCGGCCGTGCCCCTCCATCGGCTTCGGCATCGTGGGCGGTGCTGCAGAAGAAGACACGGGCGAAATAACGATCCGTGGAGCTGCCTCCAGCATCATCACCGGTGATGGTGATCGGATCTCGTTTGTGTACTGCATTGCCACCACCACCTGCAGTGTGAACGTAAACCAGAACCTCGGCACGGGCGTAAAGGTGGTGGATGTGACCATGCCCACAATCCCTGATCCGCCGTCGCCTCCGGTGGGCTTCACCAGTTGCCTGGATCAAACCAGCCTTTCCGATACACGTTGCAACATCAATCTTGACGCCAATGGCCTGCCCAACAACGGCGGCAATCTCACCCTCGACACCGGCCTCCCTCTGACCAGCTGGCCCGCCAACTTCCAGAGTGTCTGCTATCGGGATGGGAGCACCCCCCCCATGACGGTCTGCAGCCTCAACACCCTCAATTTCGGTGGCAACAACCGCACCCTCACGATAGACAGCCGGGGCGGCCCCGTGCGCTTCTACTTCCCGAACACCCAGAGCGGCACCACCAAAACGCTGAACTGGGGCAACAACGGTGGCTTTGTGCATATCAATACCGCCAATACTGGCAGCCTGCCCAACCGGATCACCGATCTCACCCTCTTTGGTTGCCAGCCCTCCAGCACCCGCACCTGCTCGCCGCGCCAGATCGTGGAGGTGGGCAACGGCAGTTCAGGAGCGCTGCGGCTGTTTGCCTATTTCCCCAATGGCGATGTCACCATTGGGGGGAACGGCAGCTTCGAGGGGGTGATGTGGGTCGACCGGCTGGGCTCGAACGGCAACATCACCTTCACCATCCCGAGATCTGGCCTGGCGGAGGTGCTGGATCTGATGGGCATCGGCGGCCTGGCGCCCACCCAGGAGTTCCCGCTGGTGGATTATGTGACCCGCGCCACCAAGAGTCTGCGCTTTTTCTGAGCGCTTTGCCATGAGGCCCTCCCCCGTGCTGCGCTCTCTTCCGCCAGCGCATGGATCTGGCGAGGCTGGCTTCAACCTGGTGGAGCTGCTGATCTCGAGCGTGATCCTGCTCGTAACGCTGGTTGGCGCGGTAACCATCTCGGTAACCAGCAGCATGGACAGCTACCGCACGGGCCTCCGCTACCAGAAGGAGGCCGCCATCGATGCGGACCTCGCCCAGATCCAGCGCTTTAACGATCGCTTCACCTGCGTGAGCGGATCCTGCGTGATTCAGGCCGGCACCACTGCGGAAATGGGGAAAGATGCCTACTTCCCCAACCCGGTGGCTTCCTCCACCCGGCCCGACGCTGACCACGACGGCGTGGCGGATGAAGCGGAAGCAGCCCTGGAGGGCTTCCAGAACCGCTGCCGCTACCTGCAATCGCTGGATCTGGTGACCCCGCTGAAGCAGCTGATCGAAGCGTCGCTGCCGCAGCCGGAGGGGCTGCAGCGCACCATTGCCGTGGATGCCGCCACCCAGGGGGGGGCGCACCGCTATACGGTGACCTATGTGGACCCCACATCGACTGAGGTGATGCGGCAGATGACCCTGGTTCCCGCTGCGGTGGCCTGGTGTCCGCGCGTGTGAGCCGCAGGGCCCGTGGCTACTCGCTGGGGGAGCTGCTGGTTACCGTGGCGGTGCTGGGTATCCTCAGTGCGGTGGTGCTCAATGGCATCGGTGTGCGCGAGTGGCAGCGGCGCCGCGTGAATGCCGTGGCGGTGGAGCTCACGGGTTGGCTCGAGGCCGTGCGCCGCTCGGCCCTCAAGGGCACCGGCTGCCGGGTAACGCTGCACACCAGCATTCGGCAACGGCGGGCACGGTGATCGCCTCGGCGGCACCGGTTACCAATGCCACGGCGACGCTGCCGAACACCTGTATGAGCGGGCAGCCCCTGCAGCTACTGGCCAGCACCAGTGGTGATCGCTACGCCATTCAGGCGGATCCCAGCTCGTTCACCTTCACGCCGCGGGGCACGGCGCGGGGCCTGGCCAATGGCAACCAGAGCGATCTGGAGATCACGATTGCCATGAACGGCCAGCCGCCAATGCGCTGCGTTCAGCTCACCTCGCCGCTGGGGGTGATCCGGGTGGGCTTCAACGAAGCGGCCACCGTGGGCGCCTGCACCTACCCGGGGTATTTCTGATGGCTCGCGGCTTCACCCTGGTAGAGCTGCTGGTGGCGGCGGGCCTGGGGGCCGTGATCCTGGCTGTGGCCGCCAAGGTGCTCACGGGGGATGTGCGCTCCAGCTCCAGCCAGGAGGCGATCCAGCGCCTGCGCGACCACTGGGGCCGGGTGAACTATTTTGTGGATACGGAGGTGCGCGAGGGGTTGAGCGTGAGCCTGGAGGCGGGGAGCGGGGGATGTGCTTCGGTGGCGAGTCCGCTGCTCACGATCACGGTGCCGGCTCCAGGCACCACGAGCGGCACTAGTGTGCCGTCCCGGAAATAGCCAATAGAATATGGAGTGTCTCCATTGGGAGTTGTTCCATGCCTGTGGGTCGCCCCATCAGGGCTGCCTAAAAGTGTGATCAAGTCACGGTGCTGGCCGTCGTGACGCCTCCAAGGGCCAGCATT
>JBJTWS010000154.1:0-10134 GCA_046081905.1 Synechococcus sp.
GGACGGATCCGCTGGGCCGCCCAGCCCATGGCGTCGATGGGTGCGCTCGGTGCAGCCCCTGTTCCACCGGCTCCTGGTGGATTGGCTTCGCGCAGCCCTCCTCATTGTCCGGGGCGGCCTCAAGGGCTGACGCGAGGCAGCCACTGGTGACGTTGGCTCCGCTGCGCTCCGCATTCGGTCGTGGACTGCCCCTTGACCCCGCCCCGGCCTGCTGAGGGGTCTCCGCTACGCCTGCCATGGCTACCGCCTCCCGCCTCCACGCCTTCCAGGGCCTCAGCTCCCGCACCCTGGAGCTGCTCTGTGAAGAGGCCTCCGCTCACCATCCGGCCCTGCTGCGCCTGGAGGATCTCTGCCAGGGGATCCTGTTCGAGCGCCAGCTCCGCAATCCCGTGGTGGCGTTGTCTTTCCCGGAGAGCGAGCTGCCCTTCTGAGATCTCGGCCCCGGCTGCGGCCGGGGCTCTCTTTTTGCCCTCAGCGGACGACGGCCTGGGGGAAACGGTTGGGGGCGGACGCGGGGAATCCTCAGGATCGGCCCACGGGCAAGGGCTGCGCAAGCCGCCTCCGCTGCGCTTTGGCGGCCCTTGCCTTCGCGGGCCACCCCTCGGCTATCCCTCGCTCCGCCTCCCATGGCCAGCGCCCGCAACCCACGCGGCCACTCCGGCCCATCACCCACCGAGGCGATGGTGGCCGATCTGATCACCCTGCTCGAGCAGGGAACCGCACCGTGGCGGCGGCCCTGGGATTCCTCCGGGGGCGGCCACCACTGCAACCTCCTCTCCGGCCACCGCTACAGCGGTACCAATCCGATCCTCCTCACCCTGGGGATGCACCTCCGCGGCTCCGCCATCCCCTTCTGGTGCGGCTTCTCTGAGGCCAGAAAGCTCGGCATCTTCCCCAAGCAGGGCTCCAAGGCGGTCCGCATCCTGCGGCCCCAGCTGCACTCCCGGGAGGAGGAGCAGGAAGGCGGCGAGAAGGTGCTGCGCAACTGGGCCACCTTTCGGCCGGTGGCACTCTTCAATGCCGCCGATCTCCAGGGTGAGGCCCTCGCTGGCCTGATCGCCAGCCGCCAGGCCACAGAAGTGCCCCAGGTGCGTCCCGAGCCCGAGCGGCTCGCCACGGCGGAAGCCACCCTCTCCGCCTGGTCCGTGCCCGTCAGCCATGGCGGGGATCGTGCCTTCTACCTGCCAGGGCCAGATCGCATCCAACTCCCCGATCGTGCCGCCTTCCACTCCGCGGAGGCGCTGTACGCCACCTGGGCCCACGAGGCGATCCACTCCACCGGCCACCCCTCCCGCCTGAAGCGCGATCTGGGCGGGCGGATGGGCTGCCCCCGGTATGCCCGCGAGGAGCTCGTGGCCGAGCTGGGCGCCGTGCTGCTCGGTCAGCGGCTGGAGATGGGCTGCGAAATTGAGAGCCATGCGGCCTATCTGAGCCACTGGATCGAGCTGCTGCGCGAATCCCCTAGGGTGCTGTTCGAGGTGCTCAGCGAGGCCCGCAAGGCTGCGGATCTGATCTGCCCTGGGGCCACCTGAGGGAGGCGATGGCGCTGCCGATGGGCTGCAGCTGGTGAGTCGCCGCCGCAGCTGGTCTGTTGCGCTTCAGGAGATGAACCGGGCCGGCGCGCAGGGCCTCCTCCACCGCGGCGATGCCGCGGCGCTTGCGCACGGCCGAGCGGAGCACGTTCAGTGGCTGATCGGCCAAGGACGGGCTCGGCTGTGGTTGCATCAACTCTACGAACGTTTGGCATTGTTCGGTATTGAAGTCAGTACTGTGGCCAGAGATAAAGGGCGCCGGCCGGCTCCACCCGGTAGGTCTGCAGCGCAAAGGTGCGGCGGATGCGCTCGGGCTCCCGCTCCAGATCGCTGTCGATGCTCTGCAGCCGCTGTTCCCAGTACCTGCGGTTCTCTTCCAGCTGGCGGCGCTCCCCCTTGATCCCGCCCAGATCCAGCAGCAGCTGGTCGAGGTTCTCGTTGGTGCGGCTGAGGGTGCTGGTGATCCGTTTGCGCTGCTCTTCCAGCACCCGCACGAAGCGGGCAGCCTCTTCCTCTTCGACCACCACGGGCAATCCTTCTCCTTCTGGCACTCCCGCACGGGGGCGATTCCTGCTCGTGTCTCGGTCCAATCGATTGGAGACCCGCGTGGTTATGTAGGAATCGATGCAGCCAAGGGTTCAGGCCGCTTCGAGTCCGAGCTGCTCCACGTACGGCAGGAAGTCGCGGTCGCTGAACAGCAATGGCAGGTTGGCCTCGATGCAGGCCGTGGCGATGATGCCGTCGATGGTCTTGCGCACAGTGATTCCCCGGCTGCGCAGAACCCGATAGTTTTCCGCCGCCTTCCAGGCATTGCGAACTCCGAGCATCGGCAGCAGAGCAAGGGAACGAAACAATTGGCGCGCTGTGGCCACATCGCGCTCGTGACGGAATCCCTGCACCACTTCCACCAGGATCACATCGCCCAGGGCCACTGGGGTGACCCCAAGCAGAGCATCGAGTCGGTCCACCTCGGGCGTGGCCACACCATTGAAAAAATCAATCCAGACCGAGGAGTCGACAACAATCATGAGGGCTCCCCATCCAGTCGTTGGCTCTCCAGATCGCCGTGCCAGGGCAAACGGCCCCGGAAGCCGCGGATCGCCGCCTGCTGCTGCAGCTGCACCAAGGCCCGAAGGCCTAGCTCCACCGCTTCCCGCTTGCTGCGGGCCCCGCTGGCCTTCATGGCCTGCTGCATGAGGGCGTCGTCGATGACGATGTTGGTGCGCATGGCAAGGTCCGCGCGTGAATGTGTAGAGCTTAGAGCACCTGTACACATCGGTGGCGCTCATGCCGGGTGGAGCAGCTTCACCACCCAGTTGTCTGGCTCGTGACGGGCCAGCAGCTCGAGGCCCGCCGGCAAGGGAAGATCCAGCTCCCGATTCACGATGTCGCTCACTAGCTGATGAACGAATTCCAGGCCCACCCGCCTGCCGTGATCAAGGGGGCGCCAGAACGTGCGTTTGCGGCCATCACCACTGCCGTTGCGGAAGGCTTCCATGGCCGCCATGGCGCCGGAGGAGCGGATCAGTGGCGCAAAGCCATCCCGCAGGAGAAAGAACTGGGTCTGGCGATGGTTCATCACCAGCTGGTTGAGATTGCGCAGCCGTGCCGTGATGGAGTTGGCATTGGCCACGTGCAGAAAGGCGATGCAGCGGGTTGGACCGATGCCCTCCAGGAGCACGTTCTCTGGAACTCGCTTGTTCCCCAACCGCAGACTACCGTTTCTCAGGGGACGAAGCTGCTGGTAGGCGGTGCAGATCTGGCGGAGTTTCCCGGCGTCGTCGGACTCATCGACGATCTGCGGCTGCTGCCAGCGCTGGGCGATGGTCTGGAGCGCTGTGGAGCGGTAGAGGAGGAACAGGGCCTCATGGGTGCTCAGGGCGTCAGGGACGTTGGCAAGCTGGCGAATGGGATTCTCTGAATCCTCGAGAGGAATGGTCTCCGAGGATCCAGGATTGATGGAAGGCTCCTCTGGTCCTGATCTGTCGGCCGTGATGGGTGCTGCGGGTCCAGCCTCCAGCCCTTCCAGGCGATCCAGCCGCTGGAGGATCTGAGCAAACTTCTGCTCCAGCAGCAGGAGGCGATGGTGGAGAGCCATCCCATCCACCGCAGTGGGCGCCACTCCAGCGGATGAGGGTGCCGGGGGAAGCGGCACCCCTCGCACCCGGTGCTCGAACAGGGCACCCGCCCGGTTGATGCAGCTGCGGATGGAGGGCTGGCGTGAGATGGCGGTGATCTCTTCGTGGGAGAAGAGCTCGCGGGTGCTGGCGCCCAATGGCTCAAGCCGCAGATCGAGAATCTCCTCAATCTGATCTGGGCGGGGTTGCTCGAGCTGGATCACATGCTGAGCAACCCTACCGGTGATGCTGCCGTCGAAGTCGCTCTGGAACTGTTGCCACCGATCCGGGAAGAGGGTGACGATTACCAGGGCGTAGGGAACATGGGTGAACAGCTCCTTGATCACCTCCCCGAAGCGGAGGAGCACTGGCCGATTGCCCTCGAGCCAGAGTCCCTCGAGCTGGTCGAAGACCAGGATCAGAGGCTGATCCAGGCAACAGAGCAGGCCGATCACCCGCAGGGCCTGGAGGGAGAACTCCTCTCGCAGCTGCTCCTCGTTCCAGGCGCTGAGACCTTCCAGTTCCCGGTCCACTGGCTCATGCTCGCCCGTAGCCAGCCAACGGCGGCAGCTCTCGCGGCGGCGGGGCTCGACATAGCGGCAGAACCGCAATAGCCCCTGGAGGATCTGGCGGCTGAAGCCTGCGGCTCCGTGCTGGTCGGCCCACCAGCGCAGCAGCAGCACCTCTATGCGTTCCCAGCGTAGACGGCGAGCCTCCGTGCCTTCCTGCCCCAGCCGACTGAGATCCTCTGCCTCGAGGGCGGCGAGAATCTCCCGATCCCGTTCGGTGCTCGCCTCCACCGCTGCGAAGATGGCACGGATCGAGCGAATCAGGAGCAGGTCGAGTTGGCTGTGGGGCCCTCCACCCACCTGTTCCACCAGCGATTCGAGAGTGCGGGAATAGATGTGAAACAGAACGCTGATGGCCTGGGTGGGCTGGCGAATGAACAGCAGGCGATTGCTCTGCAACACCTCCTGGGCCAGCCGCATCACCAGGTGGGTTTTGCCTGCCCCGGGTTCACCGATCAGCACTGCCCCCTGCGACTGGCGATTGGTATCCGTAGCCACGCTCTGGAGCACGGCTGCCAGGCGCTGAAAGGGAGCCTGGTTGACCAGACGGTCGTCGGCGAAGGACTGGAAGGGGGTATCGACTCTGGAGCTGCTGAAGGGATTCGTGGCGGTCGCCAGGCGGCGGGAGAGCTGATCTCGCTGCAGATGGCGGAAGAGGAGGTAGGTGAAGCGGGCGTCGTAGGCTGCTTGGTGGGCTGCGTCCCGACGGAAGGGCTCGCTTCCCACACCCAGCAGGTCGCAAAGGGCAGCGAGGGCATAGCTCTCGAGGCCGGGATGCAGCTCCTGGGCCATCGCGGCCGTGCAGTGCCAATCGAGCACCGGTGGGGACAGACCACAGGCTTCGAAGCTGGCCTTCAGAACGGTACTGTCATGGCTGGCGTTGTGGGCGACAACAACGCAGCCGCGAAGGATCTCCCGGAGCTCCCGCAGCAGATCCGGCAATGGTCTCGCTAGATCACTGGTGTGGTAGGTGTCATTCTCACCGGCAACAAATGCTTCCAGCACCAAGTTGCCCTTGTCATTGATCAGGGCCACCTCTCGCAGGGTGGGCGTGCCTTCTGTGTCGATGACAAGGAACTCAGTATCCATGGCATGCAAAGCGGGGATCGACCGGGGGGAAATCTATGGCGTCAACATCCAGGTATGACAATGGATCGCGTAGCGTGACCCCGCTTCAGCCCTATGCGAAGACCCTAGGCCGGAGAGCCTGCCATCGGAAAGAGGGGCCAGAGGCATGCGTAAAGCCGTTACACGAAGGCGCACATCTCGAGGAGAGCGCTACCAATAAGCGCAAGAGAGCTGCTTGCAGGGCTTACCTTTCGCTAATAAAGCTGAGTATCTCGTCTTCCAAGGAGGCGCTTACCACGTCTTGAAAGTATTTGAAGAGGCGGATGATTTCCTTGGCTTCGATTGCGCCTCCGCCTTTCATCAGGACCGCATAATTGAAGACGATTGCCTCACTTCCATCCGTGATGCCGGCTTTGAGCCCGAGGTAGCTCGTGTTGAAACTGTTGCAGGCTTCGAGAAGCGATTCGCGACTGTGCTTCTTGTCTATTCCGAAGTAGGCTGTGAACTGGAAGCAATCTTGATCCGGAAGGCCCTCGACGAGGACTCGCATGTCATCCGTGACGAACAGGTCGCCATCGTCGTCGACCTCTGTATCGATAAAGGCAGCATCGAAGATGGACTTCAGCACGTCGTCCGAGAGCTGATTGCACTTGAATTCCATGGTGCCGGCAAACCCTGAACCAGTCTAGGCATGGCTACTGTTGCTTTCAACTCATGCCGGCGGAGCAGGCAGAGCCTCGGCTAAGAAGCCCAGGCAACCCGATGATCCTCCACCCGATTGCACCGATCAAACGGCGCCTCAACTGTAATCGTTTGATCCCCCCAGGCAGCAGTTGTTGCTGTTCAGCCCACTCTCTCCGTGGTCATCCACCAGCTGGCTCGGCCGCAGCAGGTGGGTGATCTGGGCTTCTGTGAACGGCTCACTCCCGCACGCATTGTTTCACCACTTGCAGCGCTCGATGGCCTCGGGCTCCAGCTCCTTGATCACCTTGTCGGAGGAGGCAGCCATGCCCGGATCGGGCAGCAGGGAGTGGAGGATGGCGTCGCTCGGCAGCTTCGCGTTCCAGGCCAGTTCATTTTGTGCGTGTTCATGCCAAGGTCATGCAACCCGTGCACAGGTTCATGAGCCTTCCGCCGATCCTGGAGCGGGTATGGCGGTCAGGGCATTCGCGATGTGCACCAGCACCGCCTCCTCCCGCCACCCCTCCGGCAGCACCAGCCACACCGGCATCGCCAGGGGGGCGGAGAGCGCCAGGCGCTGCAGTGGTGTCCACCAGTGGGCCGGCGCCAGATCGGGCAGGGCCATGGCCAGTCCGCCCCTCTCCAGGCGATGCAGCCACTGGGCGGGGCTCTGGCAATTGTTGCCGGCGGTGCGCAGGGTCAGGCCCCGGGCCTGCAGTTCCCGCAGCAGGCCGCCAGCTACGCCCCGGTTGGGCACCAGCACCAGAGGGTCGGTTCCCTCCAGCGGCCCAGCCGGCTCGCTTGTGCGCACCAAGGAGAGAGGGATCTCCCCCAGGGGCAGCAGATCCAGCCCGGAGCGCTCCAGGTCCGGCGTGTCGCTGAGCTCCAGCCCCGATACCATCGCCCCGTCGAGCACGCCCTGGCGCACCAGCTCACACCAGCTCTCCACCCGGCGAAAGCGAGGGGGCGAGGGCAGCTGCCAGGGACAATCCAGCAGCAGCGGCTGCAGCAGTACATCGCTGCCAATCCGTGCCACCCCCGCGGCGAGGCGGTGGGCGCGGCTGCCGAGCCGCAGCCAGCGCAGCACCGGCGTGGTGCCATACACGCAGCCCGAGAGGCAGCGGCGCGGCTGCACCAGGGCGAAGTCTTCGGCCAGGGCCCGGTAGCGGCGGCTCACCGTGGGCTGGCTCAGCTTGAGCAAGCGGCTCGCCTCCAGGGTGGTGCCGCTCAGCTCGAGCAGATCCAGCAGGCGGATGTCCTGCAGCAGCGCCGGCGGGCGGTAGCCATCGGCAGGAGCGGATCGCGCCGGGATGGGGAGAGGCATCGCTGTTCCGTGGGCAGTGGCCTCAGCCTCTGGCCCGCACGCCCCACTTCTGCAGGTTTTCGTGCGAACGAGCGGGATCCAGCGGGACGATGAGCGCCTGCAGGTAACGGCGTGGTGCTTCGCATCGGCTTCTTGAAGATCACACCGCCCCCCGGCAGGCTGGCGCGATGACCTCTCCCCTGCGCTGCCACCTGCTGATCGGCCCCCCCGCCAGCGGCAAAACCACCCTGGCCCATGCCCTGGCGCCCTTGCTCAGCGGCCCCGGGGAGCCACCCGCCGTGGTGCTCTCCACCGATCGCCTGCGGGCCGAGCTCTTCGGGGATGCGGCCGTTCAGGGTCCCTGGGGCGACATCGAGGCCCTGCTGCATCAGCGCATCCGCGAGTCGGTGGCCGCCGGGGTGCCGGTGATCGTGGATGCCACCCATGCCCGCCGCCGCTGGCGGCTGGCGATCACCCAGGCCCTCGAGCTGCCCGCGCCGGTGGAGTGGATCGGCTGGTGGCTCTACACCCCCCTATCCACCTGCCTGGCCTGGAACAGGACCCGCCTGCGCCAGGTGCCCGAGCCGGTGATTCAGGAGATGCACGCGGCGCTGATGGATGGCAGCTTCGGGCCGTGTCGGGCCGAGGGGCTTGCGGCCCTCGTCACGGTGGCGCCGATGGCGGAAGCGGAGCTTGAGGCCTATCTCCACAGTGAGCTGCGCCGTCTGGAGGGACGCATCCGTGCCGGCCGCAACCGCGAGAGCCAGTTCGCGCTGCACGGCTATTCCCGGCTGCTCGATCTCGAGCGGCTCCTCTATCTCCTGCGGCTGCTCAGCACCTATCCAGACCTCTCCGCCGACGATCCATCCACCCGCGCCGAACTGGAGAAGCAGGTGTTTCCGCTCCCCGAGGGCGAGCTGCCGGAGCGGGCCGCGGTGTTCCTGAGCCGGCTGCACGGGCCCTGCTATGGCGATGCCTCCGCCATCGCGGCCGATCTGGAGTGGCTGCACAGCCAGGGCTTCTGCAGCGCCCAGCCGGTGCGCAGCCCGCTCGAGCCGCCACCTCCCGCCGCAGCCCCGCAGCCCGGCATGAACGGGGGATTCCCTCCCCTCGGTGATGCCCCGGTGTTTCAGCGGGTGTTCACCCTGCTGCGCCACCTGCTGCAGCAACCCTTCGATCGGGCCGCCGGCACAACGCTGCAGGAGCACCTGATCGCCGAGCTCGAATCCATCTCCGGCTCCTACTTCCCGGGAGAGGCGGCCACCCTGCGCAAGGACATCGAGCGGCTGCTCACCCCCTACGGCTTCCGTTCCCGCAACCACAACGTGCGCCACGGCTACAGCCTCGGCACCGCCCTGCTCTCATCCCCGCGGCTGCGGGAGGTGCATGGCGTGGTGCGGGAAGCGGTGGCCAGGCTGGCAGATCCCACCGCCCAGGATCTGCTCGAGGAGCTGGAGCAGCGGCTGCAGTGGGGCGGCATCGCCATCGACGCCACACCGCCGGTGCGGGCCTTCGCGAACCGCTCGATCGTGTCCTCCGTCCTGGTGCGCTCTGATTCCCTCGCGGTGGAGCGGCAGGCCGAGCAGCTGGAGGCCGCGATCGTGGAGCGCCGCCGCCTGGAGCTGCGCCGCTACGACCAGGTGGGTTCCTATGAAGGAGGCCCCGATGGCACCATCCGTGCCTGGCCGCTGCAGCTGCTCTTCCACAACATCGGCTGGTACCTCGTCTACGAGGAAGACACGGTGGGAGTCGCGGAGGGCCTGATCCGCACCGAGCGCCTCGATCGCCTCGCCCTGCGCCGCAACGAGCAGGGCTTCCGCCGCAGCGAGGAGGCCCACGGCAAGGCGCTGCAGCGCCTCGCGTTGTTGCTGCGCCACAGCGGAGGGATTTTCTTCGGGCACAACCTGGAGGCCCAGCGGCGGCTCTGCCACCCAGACCCGCGCCGGCGCGCCGCCGAGCTGGTGACGCTGTGCTTCTGCTGCCAGCCCTGGTGCTTCGCGTTCGTTCGCGAGGGCCTGCAGCGCTACCCGATCGAGCACACCCGCTTCTCCCGGCCCCTCCCCCAGGACACCTGGTGGCACCACCGCAACGCGCCGCACGTGCTCGAGCCCGGCCCTGCTGGCGACACCCACCCCTATCCGGTGGAGCTGGATCTGCCCGCCTGGACCGTGGCCGAGGACGTGGACCTGCGCAACTGGCTGTTTGGCTTTGGGGCCGGGATCCGCATCGAGGCCCCACTGGCCCTGCGGGAGGAGCACATCCAGAGGCTGGAGAGTGCCTTGGGGGTGTATCGAGCGGGCTGAATGGAGCTCAACCAGGCTCGAGCGGAGTACATTCGCTATTCGCGAATGGCGAATCGCAGGTTCCGGCCTTGGCCCGCTTACCCTCCAACCCCCAGCTCGTCCTGCGCCCGCAGGATCTGGTGGTGCTGCTTCGGCTGGCCCTTGATCCGGGCCCTGCTCCCACCTATGCGGCCCTCGGCGCCGAGCTGGGCCTGACGGCCTCGGAGACCCATGCGGCGGTGGAGCGTGCCGTGGCCGCCAAGTTGGCGATCAAGGGCGACGACGGCAAGCCATCGGTGGTGCGTGCAGCTCTGAAATCCTTTGTGCAGCACGGTGCCTGTTACTGTTTCCCGGCGACGCTGGGTGGGTTCAGCCGCGGTGTTCCCACCGGCTATGCCGCCTCTCCCCTCAACGAGCAGATCCGGCCGGGCAGCGACCCACCACCGGTCTGGCCGTGGAAGAAGGGGACGGCCCGCGGCATCGCCTTCCATCCGCTTTATCCCAGTGTTCCCGACGCAGCGGAGCGGAACCCTGCCCTGGGGGAGCTGCTGGCCCTGTTCGATGCGCTGCGTGGCGGCAGCG
>JBJTWS010000155.1:0-7877 GCA_046081905.1 Synechococcus sp.
ACCCGCTTCATCAGGTCGTAGGCCTCGGCCAGGATCTGCTCGATGCCGTACTCAATGCCGTTGTGCACGGTCTTCACGAAATGGCCTGCACCCCCGGGTCCGATGTAGGTGACACAGGGACCGTCATCCTCCTGGGCGGCCATCTTGCGCACGAGTGGCTCAATGGCGTCGTAGGCAGCCTTGGTACCGCCCGGCATCATGCTGGGGCCCTCCAGGGCGCCCTTGGCGCCGCCGGACACGCCCATGCCGATGTAGCCGAAGCTCTGGCTCTCCAGCTCCGCGACGCGCCGCTCGGTGTCGGTGTAGAGGGAGTTGCCGCCGTCGATCAGCAGGTCCCCCTCCTCCAGGAGCGGCGAGAGCTGGGCGATCATCGCGTCGATCGGATCGCCCGCCTTCACCATCATCAGGATGCGCCTGGGTCGTTCCAGGGCCTCCACGAATTCCTCGAGGGTGGTGGCCCCCACGATGTCCTTGCCGGCACCTCGGCCGGCGAGGAACTCCTCGGTCTTGGCGGTGGTGCGGTTGTAAACGACGCTGGAGAAGCCGTTGCGCTCGGCGTTGAGCACAAGGTTCTCGCCCATCACGCCGAGGCCGATGAGGCCGAAGTGCGCCTTGCCCATGGTGTTGCGACTGAGGGTCCGGCCAAAAGGCCGGCTTTCCTCAAGTGTGGCCAGGGCCGCCGGTAACGCAGGCGACTGTCACAGGAATGGGCGGGGATGTCAGCGATCGCTGGCGGGAGCGCAGCGGCTCAGATCTCGGCTCAGATCACAGTGCCGTCGGGAATGCTGCCGTTCTTCACCACCACCACGATGCCGTTGCGGATGTAGAAGTTCAGCTCCGGCCGATCGGCCTCCTCCACCTGGTCCTTGTTCACGATCGCCACGTTGCGGCCGATGCGCACGTTCTTGTCGATGATCGCCCGCTTGATCGTGCTGCCCTTGCCGATGCCGATCGGGATGCCGCCCCGCTCGCGCAGCGCCAGCCGCTCCTCCATGGATTCGAAATAATCCGCCCCCATCACCAGGGTGTCCTGCAGCACCACTTCGCTCTCCACCCGAGTCCGCACGCCGAGCACGCAGTGGTGGATGCTGCAGGCCTTGAGCATCGAGCCCTCGCCGATGATCGACTGGGTCACCTGCGCATCCCAGAGTTTGCTGGGGGGCAGATAGCGGGGGCGCGTGTAGATGGGGAACTTCTCGTCGTAGAACGAGAAGGCGGGATTGGGCTGGTCGGTGAGTGCCAGGTTCGCCTCATAGAAGGCGCCGATCGTTCCGATGTCCTCCCAGTAGTCGTCAAACAGGAAGGTCTGCAGCTTGTCGCCGCGCTGCAGGGAGGCCGGGATGATCTCCTTGCCGAAGTCCGTGGCCTTGGGATGCTCGGCCAGCAGGTCGAAGAGGGTGTCGCGGCTGAACACGTAGATCCCCATCGACGCCAGGTGAGGACGCTTCTCGGCCTCCGCCGCCGACAGACCCAGGCTGCGGGTATCGACCCGCATCGCCTGAAGGGCTTCCCCCTTGGGCTTTTCGCGGAACTCCTGGATCCGGCCCTGCGCATCGGTGCGCATCAGGCCGAAGCCCTCGGCGGCCGCCGGATCCACCGGCAGGGCGCCCACGGAGAGATCGGCGCCGGTGTCGATGTGGTGCTGCACGAAGCGGCTGTAGTCCATCCGGTACAGCTGGTCGCCGGAGAGGATGAGGTAGTGGTCCACATCCCATTCCTGGAAGAGCCACTGGTACTTGCGCACCGCGTCGGCAGTGCCCTCGAACCAGCTGGGGCTGTCGGGGGTCTGCTGGGCCGCCAGCACCTCCACGAACCCCTGGCCGAAGCCGGCCGAGAGGTTGTAGGACATGCTCAGGTGGCGATTGAGCGAGGCACTGTTGAACTGCGTCAACACGTAGATCTTGTCGATCTCGGAGTTGATGCAATTGCTGATGGGAATATCGATCAGGCGATATTTGCCGGCCAGCGGTACAGCCGGCTTGGCCCTCATCTTGGTGAGTGGATACAGGCGTGTTCCGGCACCACCACCCAGAATGATTGCCAGTACCCGTTTCATGATTCCGCTCCCTTCAGTGCTCGTGACGTGGCACGACCGTACTGGAGCACCGGCCATTCAGGCGAGCATCCGCAGCACTTCGACGCCTGTCACGGATCACACCTCGATAGAGCCGTCGTGCAGCTCAAACAGATCCTGCAGCACCTTCATCGCCACATGCCGCTGCTGCCGCGGCTGTGGGGCCCGCAGGTTCGTGACCGGGGTGTGGAGGATCTTGTTGATGATCCCCTTGCTGAGGGCCTCCACCACCTTCCGCTCCCGGGCGGAGAGGTCTGGTCCCATGCGGCTGAGGGCCTTCTGCAGCTCCTGCTCGCGGATCTCCTCCAGCTGCAGCCGCAGGCGGTTCACCACCGGCACGGCCTCCAGACCGTCCCACCACTCCAGGAAGAGGCGGGCCTCCTCCTCGAGCAGACCTTCGGCCTCGGCCGCCATCTCGCGGCGGGCCTCCTGGTTGCGGGCCACCACCTCCTGGAGGTCGTCCACGTCGTAGGCCTCCACCCCCGCCAGTTCGGCGGCATCGGAGGCGATGTTCCGCGGAACGCCGATGTCCACCAGCATCAGGCTGGAGCGGCGGTTCAGACGCCCCAGCCGCTCGGCATCGATGATCGGCTCCTCGGCGGCCGTGCTGGTGAACACGAGCGAGCAGGTGCTCAGGCAGTGGTCGAGGTCGTCCAGCGGACGGCACTGCACCGGCAGATCGGGGAAATCGGCCGCCAGGGCCTCGGCACGGCCCACGGTGCGGTTCAGCAGCACCACGCCGCGGCAGCCCTTGGCCGCCAGGTGCTGCAGCAGCAGCCGGGACATGCGGCCGGCGCCCACCACCGCCACCTGCTCCTGATCGAGGGGCACCAGCTCATCCACGCCGCGAGCCTGCCCCACCTTGAGCTGGGCGAGCTCCACGGCGGCGGAGCTGATCGACACCGCACCGGTGCAGAGATTGGTTTCGGTGCGCACCCGCTTGCCGGTGCTCACCGCCTGGGTGAGCAGCCGGTTGAGGATCGGGCCGAGGGAGCGGTGCTCCTGGCCGAGACGCACCATCTTCTTCACCTGGGAGAGGATCTGGCCCTCCCCCAGCACCAGCGAGTCGAGGCCGGCAGCCACCCGCAGCAGGTGGGCCACCGCCTCCTCGTGGTGGAAGGTGAACAGGTGGGGACTAAGCTCCTCCACGCTGAGGCCGGAGTGCTGGCTCAGGAAGGAGCCCACCGCCGAGATCCCCTGGTCGGGGTGGCGCAGCAGTGTGTAGATCTCCAGCCGGTTGCAGGTGCTGAGGATCGAGGCCTCCAGCACCTGCTCATCGGAGCGGAGCCGCTGGAGGGATGCCTCCATGGTCTGTTCCGGGATGCTGAGTCGCTCCCGGATCTCCACAGGAGCCGTGCGATGGCTGAGGCCGACAACGGCGATGTGCATGGAGGCTGACCTCGTGGCGCGGACGGTGGAAACGATCAGCGCAGCGCGATGCTCTGGGCACCGGGCTTCATGTGCACGGTGGTGGTGAAGCGGGCGGTGTTGTCGAGGGTGCTGATCACCAGGGAGCTGGTGCGGGTGCAGTCCTTCTCGAACTTCACGCCGTCGAACAGCAGGCCGTCGGTGATGCCGGTGGCGGCGAACACCACGTTCTCGCCGCAGGCCAGTTCCTCGGCTTCGTAGACGCGGTCGGGATCGGTGATGCCCATCTCGGCCAGGCGGGCCAGGTTGCCCTCCTTGGTGAGGCCTTCCCACTCGGAGGTCTGGGCCACGGCCGGGTCATAGACCAGACCTGGAAGTGGGCGCCAAGGGCCCGCAGGGCGGCGGCGGAGATCACGCCTTCGGGGGCGGCACCGATGCCCATCAGGCAGTGGGTGCCGGTGCCGGCGAAGCCGCAGGCGATGGCGGCCTGCACGTCACCGTCGGAGATGGGCTGCACGCGGGCGCCGGTGGCGCGGATCTCCTTGATCAGGTCCTTGTGGCGGGCGCGGTCCATCACCACGATCACCAGCTCATCGGCGGGCAGGCCGAGGCACTCGCTGAGGATGGCGATGTTCTCCGTGGCCGACTTGCGGATGTCCACCTTGCCCTTGGCGGCCGGGGGAGCGGCCAGCTTCTTCATGTAGAAGTCGGGCGCGTTGAACAGACCGCCGCGGTCGGAGGCGGCGAGCACGGCCATGGAGCCGCGCTGGCTGTTGGCGCAGAGGTTGGTGCCCTCGCAGGGGTCCACGGCGAAGTCGACGCCGGGGCCGGTGCCGCTGCCCACTTCCTCGCCGATGTAGAGCATCGGCGCCTCGTCGCGCTCGCCCTCGCCGATCACGATGCGGCCCTGCATCTGGATCTTGTACATGCGCTCGCGCATGGCCTCCACGGCGGCGGCATCCGCCTCGTTCTTGAGGCCCATGCCGGTGAGCTTCGCGGAGGCGATGCCGGCCTGTTCAACGACCTCGAGAATTTCCTGGATGAGGGTGCGATCCACAGCAGTGCGGCAGGGGTGACTGCCTCAACGAGGGGACCGGCAGACCGGGTAGGCGGGAAATCCCGCACCGCGGACGCTGCTGTGCAAACGCTGCGGAGACCGTGGCCGGTTCCGGCGGAAGGTTCCAGCCGCTGCAGGGCCTCTCAGACTTGAAGCGGGCCAACTGTATCAGTGCCCACCGCTGCTCCCTTCCCGCCGCTCCCGCCGAAGCCCTGGCCGGGCCTGTCTCCGGCCACTTCCTACAATCTCCCCCTCCCTTGTCCGGCTGACACCCATGAGCACCAAGCCCCTGGTGATCTCCCCCTCGATCCTGTCGGCCGATTTCTCCCGCCTCGGCGACGACGTGCGGGCGGTGGACGCCGCCGGCGCCGACTGGATCCACGTGGACGTGATGGACGGCCGCTTCGTGCCGAACATCACGATCGGCCCCCTGATCGTGGAGGCCCTGCGCCCCGTCACGGCCAAGCCCCTGGACGTGCACCTGATGATCGTGGAGCCGGAGAAGTACGTGCCCGAGTTCGCCAAGGCCGGCGCCGACATCATCTCGGTGCAGGTGGAGGCCTGCCCGCACCTGCACCGCAACCTGGCCCAGATCAAGGACCTGGGCAAGATGGCCGGTGCCGTGCTGAACCCCAGCACCCCGATCGACACCCTGGAGTACTGCCTCGAGCTGTGCGACCTGGTGTTGATCATGAGCGTGAACCCCGGCTTCGGCGGCCAGAGCTTCATCGAGAGCCAGGTGCAGAAGATCCGCGACCTGCGCCGGATGTGCGACGAGAAGGGCCTCGACCCCTGGATCGAGGTGGATGGCGGCATCAAGGCCGAGAACGCCTGGAAGGTGATCGAGGCCGGCGCCAACGCGATCGTGAGCGGCTCCGGCGTGTTCAACCAGCCCAGCTACGCCGAGGCGATCACCGGCATCCGCACCAGCAAGCGGCCTGCCCCTGCCCTGGTCTGAAGCGCGGCCATACCCAGGCTGGTTGGCATCGGCGCCTGCCGGAAGACACAGGAAACGCCCCCTCCGAGTGGAGGGGGCTTTTTTGCGGGACTTGTTGGAGGAGGGAAGCGCTCAGGCCCCCAGGAACCAGCCGTAGCTGTGCAGGCCAATGCCCAGCAGGTTCACGCCGATGTAGCAGACCACGATCACCACCAGCCCAGCGGCGGCGACAAGGGCCGGGCGGCGCCCCTGCCAGCCGCGGATCAGGCGGGTGTGGAGGTAGGCGGCATAGACCAGCCAGCAGATCAGGGCCCAGGTCTCCTTGGGGTCCCAGCTCCACCAGCTGCCCCAGGCCTCGTTGGCCCACACCGCGCCGCTCACCAGGCCCACCGAGAGCAGCAGGAACCCCACCGTGATCGTGCGGTAGCTGAGGGCGTCGAGCTGCTCGCTGGTGGCGAAGGCGCTGCTGCGCAGCTCCACCTCATTGCCGCCGGCCCCCACCAGCTGCGACTGGCGGAAGGAGCCGCTGCCGATCGAGCTGCTGCGCAGCACCAGGTCGCGGCCACGGTCGGTGAACAGCACCGCCACCGACAGCAGCGAACCCACCAGCAGCGCCGCATAACTCAGCATGATCACGCTCACGTGCATCACCAGCCAGCTGGAGCGCAGGGCCGGTACCAGCGGCGAAGCCTCCTGCAGGTGCTCCGGCAGGGCGAAGCTGGCGAAGGCGACGCAGCCCAGGGCCATCGGGGTGGCTGCAGCCGGCACCAGGGGGCTTGGCCAGCTGCGCTCCACCAGCAGCTGGGTGAGCGTGCAGGCCCAGGCCAGGAAACAAAGGGATTCGTAGAGGTTGCTGATCGGGAAGTGTCCCGAATCCCACCAGCGCAGCACCAGCTGGGCCGTGAGGCAGAGGTTGGCGGCCGCCACGAGCATCCGCACCACCGAGGCGGTGCGGCCGCCGCCGCCTTCACTGAGCGACCAGAAGCTCAGGGGCAGCACCAGAAGCAACAAGGCAAAGGCTGCCAGGCCGAGGCCGAGGACTGGATCGTTCACCACGCACGTTCGAGACCGTTCCAGTCTGCCGCGCCGGCAGCTCAGCGGCTGGCCTGGCGCAGCAGCCACACGCCACCGGTCAGACCGATGAACACCGGCAACCAGGCGGCCAGGAAGGGGGAGAGAGTGCCGGTGATGCCCAGCGAGCTGAAGATGAACGACATCAGGTAATAGCCGAAGATCAGCAGCACGCTGATTCCGAAGCCCTGGCTGCGGCTCGTGCGCGAATGGGGTCGGACCCCCAGGCTGCTGCCGATCAGGCCGAACACCAGGCAGATGGCGGGGAAGGCGAATTTCTCCTGGATCCGCACCCGCAGACGCCTGGCCTCCTTGCCGTTGCCGGCCTGGCGCTGCAGCCTCTCGGCGGTGCGGGCCTGGCCGACGGTCATCACGCTGGGATCGGTGGGCAGCTTGGCCACCTCCAGCGGATCGCGGCTGAGGGGGTAGAAGTAGCGGTCGAAGCGGGCGGAGGTGGTGGTGCCGCTGGCGTCATCGACGTTGATGATGCGCCCGTCGCGGAACTCCCAGAGCGACTTTTCGTCGTTCCAGACGCCGGTCTCGGCGGTGAGCATCTGGCGCTGGCCGAGGCGGGAGAAGTCAAGCAGGGTCACATCCTTCATCGTGCCGCGCAGGAAATTGCGCGCGTAAAAAATGTGAGTGAGCATCTTCACTCGGTCACCACCTTTTTCCTGGGCGATGCGGCCGAAGCGCGAATACATGATGTTGCTGCCCTTCTCGGTGGAGATCGCCTTTCCCAGAGCACGCTCCAGGCTGTTGGTGGCCGCCAGATTGGCCCGCGGCACGATCAGATCGTTGAACACGAACGTGAGCAGGCTCATCAACAGCGCCAGCGCCAGCGCCGGCAGCACCATGCGTTGCGTGCTGACGCCCACGCTGCGCAGGGCAGTGAGCTCACTGCTGCCCGACAGACGACTGAAGGCCAGCAGGGTGGCCATCAGGGTGGCCATCGGGAACGACAGCACCAGGAATCCAGGCAAGCGAAGCAGCAACACCTGCACAGCCGCCCCCAGCGGCAGGCCGGATTCGGCCACCCTCCGCACCAGTTCGAACACCACCCCCACCGAGAGGGACACGGCCGTGAAGGCGGCAATGCCGAACAGCAACGGACCGATCAGCTCGCCAAGCAGCCAGCGATCGAGCAGGGGCAGCCGGGCCAGCAGGCGCCTGGGTGTGGCCAGCGCCTTCACAGCTGGAAGGCCTCCCCGAGGTAGTGGCGCCGGACCAGCGGATCGTGGGCCATGGCATCCGACGTGCCGGCCGCCAGGATGCGGCCTTCGGTGAGGATGTAGGCGCGGTCGGTGATCGCCAGGGTTTCGCGCACGTTGTGGTCGGTGATCAGCAGGCCCATGCCCCGGTTGCGCAGGCCG
>JBJTWS010000156.1:0-9334 GCA_046081905.1 Synechococcus sp.
CCGCGGGTCTCCGCCACGCTGTCGGCCACCGTCACCCCCTTGCCGGCCGCCAGGCCATCGGCCTTCACCACCAGGGGGCGGTTCTGCTGCTCCAGCACCGCCAGGGCCTCCGCCGCCGAGCTTGCGGCCCAGTGGCCGGCGGTGGGGATGCCGGCCTCGGCCATGAGGTCCTTGGCCCAGCGCTTGCTCGCCTCCAGCAGGGCCCCCTCGGCGCCGGGGCCGAACACCGCCAGCCCATCGCTCCGCAGCCGATCGGCCACGCCGGCGGCCAGGGGGGCCTCGGGGCCCACCACCACCAGCTCGATGGCGTGCCGGTGGCAGGCCTCCAGCAGGCCGGCGGCGTCGCTTTCCGCCACCGCCAGCTGGCGGCAGCCCTCCAGGGCCCCGGTGCCGCCATTGCCTGGACTCACCCACACCGCCTCCACCCCAGGGCAGCGGGCCAGGGCCCAGCCGAGGGCGTTCTCGCGGCCGCCGCCCCCCACCACGAGGATCCTCCGGGGGGTGCGCCCGGCGGCGGGAGGGGTCGACGGGGGCGACACGGCCTGGTCTGTCATGAGCGGAGGGGCTGGGGTGGGGCAGTGCCCTTAAGTTGAGGACCAGTGATGGCCCAGGCGGCCGACCCTTCTGCAGATGCCGGCTGGCCGGTCGCCATTGTCCTGCCTGATCGGGCTCTGCCTGGCGGTTGCCGCTGCGGGCGCGGGGCTGGGGCCGGCCCTGGCGCAGGGCGCGGCAGCGGGGCCCGCTCCAGCGGCCGGCTCGCCCGCTGCGCCGGCCGACCCTGCGGCGGCCGACCCTGCGGCGCCCGCTGTGCCGGTGGATCCCTATCCCCCCAAGGTGTTCGCCCAGCTTCTGGAGAAGGGAACCCTCGATCAGTTCGAGCAGGCCTGCCTCACCCTGCTCGACCTGGGCGATGACGAGCGCCTGCGTCAGCTCCAGGCCCGCCTGATGACCCTGCACCCGGCCCCCCAGCCCCTGCCGGTGGTGCTGGCCAATGCCCACGTGCTGATCAGCTGCCGGGCACCGCAGCATGCCCTCACGGTGCTGGATCGCTACGGGCCGGCGGCGGGAGCCCAGCGGCAGCAGTGGCTGCTGCTGCAGTGGCAGGCCGCCAATGCCGGCCTCGACCACCGCCGCGCCGCCGAGGCCCTCTGGCGCCTGGCCGCCGGCGACCTGTCCCGGCTGGAAACCGTGACGCTCCCCCTCCGTCAGGAGGCCGATGGCACCGTCACCCAGGGCGTGGCGCTCGACCTGCTGGCGGAGCACTACGCGGCCCTGGGCCGCAACCGCCAGGCCGCGGCGGTGCTGCTGGGTTCCCGGCAGCCCGGGGTCGCCACGGCCCAGCGGCTGCAGAAGGCGGTGGGCCTGCTGGAGGGCCTGCCCCTGGCCGAGCGCGACCAGCTGCTGGAGCAGGCCCTGGAGCAGGCCGCCGCTGCCGGCGCCTGGGGCCTGGTGACCCTCCTGCTCGACGACCAGAGCGCGCTCCAGGCGCAACCGGGCGGTGATCCCACCCGGGCCCGGGAACGCCGCCTGCGCCTCGGCCCCCGCATCGACGACGCCTACGGCGAATGGCTGCTGCGCCGCGGGGATCCGGCCGCAGCCGAGCGCAGCCGGGAGCTGGAGCGCCAGCTGCGCTCCCCCCGCGCCCCCGGAGGCCATGGGCCGGCCACCGCCCCCGGGGGTGGGCCGGCGACCGGGCAGGATCCCGCCCAGGCCGTTTCTCCCCCGCCATGACCGCCTATTCCCTCGGGGCCCTCCTGCATGAAGGCAAGGCCAAACGGGTGTTCGCCACCGACCACCCCGACCTGGTGGCGGTGGAATACAAGGACGACGCCACCGCCTTCAACGCCCAGAAGAAGGCGCAGCTCCAGGGCAAGGGGCCGCTGAACTGCCGCATCTCGGCCCTGATCTTCGAGCGGCTCGAGGCCGCCGGCATCCCCACCCACTACCTCGGGGTGGGTGATGAGCGCTGGATGCTGGTGCGGCCCGTGCGGGTGATTCCCCTGGAGGTGGTGATCCGCAACCTGGCCGCCGGCTCCCTCTGCAGGCAGATGCCGATCGAGGCGGGCACCCCCCTGGAGCCGCCCCTGCTGGACCTCTACTACAAGAACGACGCCTACGGCGATCCCCTGCTCACCGAAGCGCGGCTGGAGCGGCTGGGCCTCGTCACGCCCGAGCAGCGAAGGGTGATCGAGGACCTGGCCCGCCGGATCAACGACGCCCTGCTGGCCCTGTTCCGCGAGGCGGAGCTGCAGCTGGTGGACTTCAAGATCGAGCTGGGCTTCAACGCCGACGGAACCCTCCTGCTCGCCGATGAGATCAGCCCCGACACCTGCCGGCTGTGGGACTTGCGGGGCGGCGCCGCAGGCCCCAGCGAGGAGCGCATTCTCGATAAGGATCGTTTCCGTCAGGACCTCGGCGGCGTGATCGAGGCCTACGGGGAGGTTCTCAAACGGGTCCAGGGGGTCTGTCCGCAGCCACGGATCTACGGGTAAGGTCGGGCCAATTTGCGGCCTGGCCGCTCCGACCCCGACACCATGGCCGGCCTGCCTGGCATCACCGCCACCCTTCCCCTGCTGGCGCTCGCCCTGGCGGTTCCGGCCGGCGCCCTGGCGGAGGAGCGGGGCGGCTCCCCGGCGGCGGCTGCCCAGGAGCTGGCCCAGACGACCCCGGCCGAACCGTCCGGCCCCCCCGCCACCGCTCCGGCTTCCTCGGCTGAGGCACCAGCTGCCACCCCCGTCCCCACCGGCGCCGAAGCTCCCGCCGCCGAGGGCGCCCCGGCCGAACCCGGCGCGCCCGCCACCGGGGATGGTGGCTTCCCGATGCCGTCCCAGGCGCCGCCGGCTGGGGAAGCCGCGCCCGGCGGCGCCCCTGGCACCGGGGCCGCCACTCCGGCCGACCCCAACGAGCCGCGGGTGCTGATCAGCGAGGTGGTGATCCAGGGCCTGGAGAACCACCCCGAGCGGGAGCGGCTGGAACTGGCCGCCTACGCGGCGATGGCGACCCAGCCGGGCACCCGGGTGACCCGCAGCGAGCTGCAGACCGACCTCTCCGCCATCTACGCCAGCGGCTGGTTCTCCGATGTGCGCATCCAGCCGGTGGATGGCCCCCTGGGGGTGCGGCTGGTGGTGCTCGTCACCGCCAACCCGGTGCTGGAGAAGGTGACCCTGGATCCGGCCACCGCCAAGTTGCCGGCCGCGGTGGTACAGGACACGTTCGCGGCCGACTATGGCAAGACCCTGAACCTCAACACCCTGCAGGGCCGCATGCAGGAGCTGCAGAAGTGGTACGCCGATCAGGGCTATTCCCTGGCCCGCATCACCGGGCCGGGGCGGGTGAGCCCCGAGGGTGAGGTGGAGCTGCTGGTGCGGGAGGGCACCGTGGCCGGAGTGGAGGTGCAGTTCCTTAACAAGGAGGGCTCCGCCACCAACGACAAGGGCGATCCGATCCGGGGCAAGACCAAGCCCTGGGTGGTGACCCGCGAGATCTCCCTGAAGGAGGGCGATGTCTTCAATCGCCGCAACCTCGAGGACGACATCAAACGTATCTATGCCACGGGTCTGTTCAGTGATGTGAAGGTGACCCTCAAGCCCGTGCCCGCCGAGCCGGGTGACGTGGTGATCGTGCTTGGAATCGTGGAGCAATCCACCGGCTCCCTCTCGGGCGGTCTCGGCTACAGCCAGAGCCAGGGTGTCTTCGGCCAGATCCAGGTGCAGGACTCCAACCTGTTCGGCCGCGCCTGGGATGTGGGCCTGAACTTCACCTACGGCCAGTTCGGCGGGCTGGCGGACATCTCCTTCACCGACCCGTGGATCAAGGGCGACCGGTTCCGCACCGCCTTCCGGGCGCGGCTGTTCATCAGCCGTGAGGTGCCGCAGCTGTTCCAGAGCCAGGACAACGGCAACATCTTCAGCGTCCGCGATTTCTACGAGGCCCCCGGCTCCAAGGTGGCCTACAACATCGATTCCGAGAAGAATCCCGAAGGTCGCCGCTTCGACAACGTCGACGAAGCCGCCGACGCCGACCCCAACACCAGCTGGTTCGACTACTCCGGCAACACCGTGCTGCTGCAGCGGGTGGGCGGCAACGTGCAGTTCGTGCGGCCCCTGAACGGCGGCAATCCCTTCAAGCGCGCCCCCTGGAGCGTGGTGCTGGGTCTGAACATCCAGGAGGTGTCGCCGATCAACTACTCCGGCGACTCCCGCATCTACGGCGTGGCCTCGGACTCCCTGCAGAACGACAACAGCAGGGCACCCGCCGACGACATCATCTGCCTCTCCTACAACTGCGCCAAGCAGAATCAGCTGCTGGGGCTGCGGCTGGCGGCCACGATGAACAACCTCAACGACCCCCGCAATCCCACCTCCGGCAACTTCCTCAGCCTCGCCACCGAGCAGTTCTTCTCCGTGGGCCCCGATTCCCCCACCTTCAACCGGGTGCGGGCGAGCTACACCCACTTCATCCCGGTGAACTGGCTGAAGCTCTACAAGGGCTGCCGCCCCAAGCCGGGCGAAACCGCCGACTGCAAGCAGGCCCTCGCCTTCCAGTTCAGCGCCGGCTCCAACATCGGCCAGCTGCCCCCCTACGAGGCCTTCTGCCTGGGCGGCTCCAACTCCGTGCGGGGCTACTACGACTGCGACCTGGGCGTGGGTCGCAGCTTCGGGGAGGCCACGATCGAGTACCGCTTCCCGCTGTTCAGCATCGTGAGCGGTGAACTGTTCGTGGACGGGGGCACCACCTTCGGCAGCCAGGCGAACGTGCCCGGCAACCCTGGCGGCCTGCTGAACAAGCCCGGCAGCGGCTTCTCGGTGGGCACTGGCCTGATCGTGACCACGCCGGTGGGTCCCCTGCGGCTGGAGGTGGCCAGCCAGGACTTCAGCGGCGACTGGCGCTTCAACCTCGGCGTGGGCTGGAAGTTCTGATGGGGACCTGGCCTTCGGATTACGACCGGGGCTGGACCCTGGCCGGCGCCGTGGAGCGTCGGGGCGTGGGGCTGCACAGCGGCTCCGAGGGGCGGGTGCGGCTGCTCCCCTCCGATCGGCCCGGCTTCCGGGTGGGCTGGCTGGACGCTCCGGCGCGCCCCAGCGTGGCCCTGCACCCGAGCCAGGTGCATGAAACCCAGCTCTGCACCGCCCTCCAGCTGGGCGGTGAGCGGCTGGCCACGGTGGAGCACCTGCTGGCGGCCCTGGCCGGCACCGGCCTCACCCAGGTGGAGATCCTGGTGGAGGGCGCCGAGATCCCCCTGCTCGATGGTTCCGCCCTCCCCTGGGTCGAGGCCATCGCCGAGGCGGGCCTGCAGCCGGTGGCCCCTGCCCCGAGCCGCCCCGCCCCGCGCGAGCCGATCACCCTGCAGCAGGGCAGCGGCTTCGCCCTGGCCCTGCCGTCCGACTGCCTGCGGGTGGGAGTGGCGATCGATTTCCCGCAGCCGGCCATCGGGCGGCAGCTCTACTCCCTCGATCTCACTCCCGAGCGCTTCGTGCAGGAGGTGGCGCCGGCCCGCACCTTCGGCTTCCGCGAGCAGGTGGAGCAGCTGCGGGCGGCGGGGCTGATCCGCGGCGGTGCGCTCGACAACGCCCTGGTGTGCGACGGCGACTCCTGGCTCAACCCGCCCCTGCGCTTCGCTGACGAACCGGTGCGCCATAAGCTCTTGGATCTTCTGGGGGATCTGGCCCTCGCCGGACTGCCCCGCGCCCAGGTGTTCGCCTACCGCGGTTCCCACGGGCTCCACACGGCCCTGGCGGCCGCCCTGGCCGCGGCGGTTCCCGTCGCCGCCTGAGCGCTCCGCTCCGCTGGCCCGCTTCCGACACCTTCGCCCACAGCCACTCCCCCTTGTCCAGCTTCGCCTCCCCCCCCACCGTGCTCAGCAGTGAGCAGATCCAGGGTCTGCTGCCGCATCGCTATCCGTTCGCCCTGGTGGATCGGGTGATCGAGCATGAACCTGGCCTGCGGGCCGTGGCGATCAAGAACGTCACCGTGAATGAGCCCCAGTTCCAGGGCCATTTCCCCGGCCGCCCGCTGATGCCCGGCGTGCTGATCGTGGAGGCCATGGCCCAGGTGGGCGGACTGATCGTGCCCCAGATGCCCGATCTCCCCAAGGGGCTGTTCGTGTTCGCCGGCATCGACGGGGTGCGCTTCCGGCGGCCCGTGGTGCCGGGCGATCAGCTGCTGATCACCTGTGAGCTGCTCAGCCTCAAGCGCCGCCGCTTCGGCAAGGTGAAGGCCGAGGCCACGGTGGGCGGGGAACTTGTCTGCGCCGGGGAGCTGATGTTCTCCTTGGTGGACTGATCGGGATGACCAGCGCAGCCATGGCGACATCGGTACATCCCACGGCCGTGGTCGATCCGCGGGCCCAGCTGGGCCAGGGGGTCGAGATCGGTCCCTACGCCGTGGTGGGCCCCGACGTGTGGATCGGGGATGGCTGCCGCATCGGTCCCCATGTGGTGATCGATGGCCGCGTGCGGCTGGGGGCCCGCAACCGCATCTTCCCGGGGGCCTGCATCGGCCTCGAGCCGCAGGATCTCAAGTACGCCGGCGATCCCACCGAGGTGGTGCTGGGCGACGACAACACCATCCGCGAGTGCGTGACCATCAACCGTGCCACCGCCGGTGAGGAGTGCACCCGCCTGGGCAGTGGCAACCTGCTGATTGCCTACAGCCACATCGGCCACAACTGCCAGCTGGGCGACCGGATCGTGATCGCCAACGGCGTGGCCGTGGCCGGCCATGTGGTGATCGGCGACCGTGCCGTGATCGGTGGGGTGCTGGGCATCCACCAGTTCGTGCACATCGGCACCCTGGCGATGGTGGGGGGCATGAGCCGCATCGACCGGGATGTGCCCCCGTTCATGATGGTGGAGGGCCACCCCGGCCGCGTGCGCGGCCTCAACCGGGTAGGTCTGCGCCGCAGCGGCCTCGCCGACCACGACGGCGGTGCCCAGCTCCGCCAGCTCCAGGAGGTGTGGACCCTGCTCTACCGCAGCGACCGGGTGCTGGCCGAGGCCCTGGCGGCCGCTCGGGAGCTCCCCCTGAGCCCCCCCGCCCAGGAGCTCTGCGCTTTCCTGGAGGCCTCGATCGGCCCGGGTCGCCGCGGTCCCCTGCCCGCCCAGCGCTGATGGCGCGGCTGCTGATCAGCACCGGCGAGGTGTCCGGCGACCTGCAGGGTTCCCTGCTGATCCGGGCCCTGCGCCAGGAGGCCGAGGGCCGCGGACTTCCGCTGGAGATCGTGGCCCTGGGCGGCGATCGGATGCGCCAGGCCGGGGCCACGATCCTCGCGGACACGGCCTGCCTGGGGGCCATTGGCCTCTGGGAGGCCCTGCCGCTGATCTGGCCCACCCTGCGCCTGCAGCAGCGGCTGCGCCAGTGGCTCGGGCGCCATCCCCTCGATGGGGTGGTGCTGATCGACTACATGGGCGCCAACGTGAACCTGGGCCTGCGGCTGAAACGCGACCAGCCCCGGGTGCCGATCACCTATTACATCGCGCCCCAGGAATGGGCCTTCCGCCTCGGGGAGGGGGGCACCACCCGCCTGATCGGCTTCAGCGACCGCATCCTGGCGATCTTCCCCGAGGAGGCCCGCTTCTACGCCGAGCGGGGCGCCCAGGTCACCTGGGTGGGCCATCCCCTGCTCGACACCCTCGGCACCCTGCCCGATCGGGCCGCCGCCCGCCAGAGCCTCAACCTGCCGGCGGAGGCTCCGGTGCTGCTGCTGCTTCCCGCTTCCCGCCGCCAGGAGCTGCGCTACCTGCTGCCGGAGATGGCGGCGGCGGCGGCGGAGCTGCAGCGGCGCCATCCCGATCTGGTGGTGCTGGTGTCGGCGGGGCTGCCGGGCTTCGAGCCCCTGCTGGAGGCGGCCTGCCGGCGGGAGCAGCTCCAGGCCCGTGTGATCCCCGCCAGCCAGGCCGATGCCCTCAAGCCCGCCCTCTGCGCGGCGGCCGATGTGGCCCTCACCAAGTCGGGCACCGCGAATCTGGAGCTGGCCCTGCGGGGCGTGCCCCAGGTGGTGGGGTACCGGGTGAGCCGCATCACCGCCGCCGTGGCGGAGCACGTGCTGCGCTTCAACGTGCCCCACATCTCGCCGGTGAACCTGGTGCTGCAGGAGCGGCTGGTGCCGGAGCTGCTGCAGCAGCACTACCGCCGCGAGGCCCTGGTGCAGGAGGCCGAGGCGCTGCTGGATCCCGAGGGGGAACCGCGCCGCCGGCTGCTGGAGGGCTACGGGCGCCTGCGCCGCACCCTGGGGGAGCCGGGGGTGACCCGCCGGGCCGCGGCCGCGATCCTCGATCAGCTGGCGGCCGGTCCGCTGCCGGCTCCGGCCGCCGCCGCCCCCTCCACCCCGTAGGAGGGAGGCTGCGCCATCCTGGCGGGGACCCTCCCTGCTGCGATGCGCCTCCTCGCCCTGCTCCTCTCGGTTCTGCTGGGCAGTGCCGGTCTCCTGCTGGCGCCGGCGCCCGCGGCTGCGGCGGTGCAGGAGGCGGTGTTTGCGGGGGGGTGCTTCTGGTGCCTCGAGCACGACCTCGAAACCCTGCCCGGGGTGCTGGAGGCCGTGGGCGGCTACAGCGGCGGCGCTCTGGCCAATCCCACCTACCGCAGGGTGAGCGCAGGGGGCACGGGGCACCAGGAGAGCGTGCGGGTCCGCTTCGATGACGCCCGCCTCTCCTACGCCACGCTGCTGCGGGCCTTCTGGCGCAATGTGGATCCCCTCGATGGCGGCGGCCAGTTCTGTGACCGGGGCGATTCCTACCGACCGGTGATCTTCCCCAAGGGCGAGGCCCAGGCGAAGGAAGCGCAGGCGAGCCGCGGGGCGGCGGCCAGGGAGCTGGGCCGGCCGGCCTCCGCCCTGAAGGTGGAGATCAAGCCGCTGCAGCGCTTCTGGCCGGCGGAGGAGTACCACCAGAACTACGCCGAGCGCAATGCGATCAAATACAACTACTACCGCTGGTCCTGCGGTCGTGACCGGCGCCTCGATGCGGTGTGGGGCAAACGGGCCCGCACCTCGGGGGCCTGGGGGACCCGCTGAAGACCCTCCCACCGCTCCTCTCCCGAGGGGGGCGGTGGGGATATCCGGGATGCCGCCGGGGCGGGAAGGAATCTGTTGAAAAGCGGAAGATTCCCAGGGGTTGCCCTGGTCACTTCCCTCTCCCGCAGACGGATTTCACCCTTCCCAAGGACCGGCGATGCGGTTAGCGTTTGATCACAGCCGAGCGTGGAATGATATGTATCTGCTGACCATCCGCGACGGTCTGCAGACCCGCCACATCGGGCCCTACGAGAGCCCCAAGCAGGCCGCCGATGACCTGGATCGGCTGCTGGCCTGCTGCGGCGAGCGGGCCCGCTGGCAGAT
>JBJTWS010000157.1:0-14345 GCA_046081905.1 Synechococcus sp.
ATCCAGGGGCGCTCCACCTCCGGTGCGCCGCCCGGGCGGCGCATCTCCACCCGCACGGCCTCGATCCGATCGCCGCGTCGGCGCACCTCCAGCAGCCGGCAGTGGGGCCACCAGCGCAGGGCTCCGGCGGCCGCCACCCACTCCCGCAGGATCGCTTCGGCGGTGCGGGGGTGGAAGCCGAAGCAGCTCACCCAGTTGTGGTCGAGGCCGCTGGGTTCGCGCTGCTCCAGGGCACGCAGCAGGGCCCCCCAGAGGCCGCTCTGCCAGGGGCTGAGTTCGTTGCCATCCGGGGCGCACACCCCTGCGGCCGAGAGCATCCCCCCCAGCCAGTCGCCCGGGGTGAGCAGGAGCGTGCCGGCGCCGCTTCTGGCCGCCTGCAGGGCCGCCGCCACGCCGCCGCTGCCGCCCCCCCACACGAGCACCTCAACGGCCACGCTGTCGCTGGAATCAGCCATCGCTCGGAGGATCAGCCGGGACCCGAATCCTCACCCACCTGGTCCGCGGCCTCCAGGCGGCAGAGGCAGCGGAAGCGCAGGGCCACCAGCTGGTCGTAGAGGGGATTGATCTTGCACATGGGTGGGATGTGCACGATCTTGCGGCCGAAGAGCACCACGTCCCGCTCGAAGGGGCACTGGGCCGGGATCAGCCGCACCAGGAAGCGCGCCACCGCCGGATCGTCCGGTTCGATGCCGTCGAGCCAGTGGCGCAGCCCGTCGAGGGCCTGGGGATGGGGCTGGCCGCAGGCGTCCACCGTCAGGCTGGCCACCACCTCCTCGGCCACCTCCAGCTCCCGGCTCCAGCGCTGCAGCAGCTCCAGCTCCGGCGGGGAGATGTGGCCGTCCGCCAGGGCCACCATCACGGCGCTGCGCAGGAACTGCTCCGCCAGGGGCGTGCCCACACCGAAGCGGTGCTCCAGGGCGCCATCGCCGGGGCGGTGCAGGGTTTCGAGGGATTCCCCGGGCAGTTCCGCCTGCAGTTCATGCAGCAGCAGGTGGTGCTCCTCTTCTGAAAAGTCGCCGTCGGCGAGGGCCAGCTGGTGCAGAGCCCCCAGCCACACGTGGCGGCAGGCGGGGGTGAGCCCGGCCTCGAGCTGACGGAGACCATTGCTGTCGGGGGCTGGAAGGGAGGAGCCTGCGGTCATGGCGGGCAGGGGGCGGGGAGCTGGCCGGGGGCGCTCGGTAGGATCCGGCCCCGGCGCAGGGCCGCGGGGGCAGGGCCGCGGGGGCAGGGCCGCTGGGGCAGGCCCCTCCCGCCATTCCGTCTCCCGCCACTCGACACCGGCCGATGACCTACACCCTTACGACGCCCCTCTATTACGTCAACGACCGGGCCCACCTCGGCAGCACCTACACCACCCTCGCCTGCGATGCGATCGCCCGCCACCGACGCCTGCGGGGGGAGACCGTGCGCTTCATCACCGGCTGCGACGAGCACGGCCAGAAGATCCAGCGCACCGCCGAAGCGGCCGGCCTCACGCCCCAGGCCCACTGCGACCGGGTGAGCGAGGGCTACCGGGATCTCTGGGAGCGCTGGCAGATCAGCAACGACCGCTTCATCCGCACCACCGATCCCCGCCACCGCCAGCTGGTGGAGCAGTTCTTCGCGCGGGTGGAGGCCAACGGCGATGTGGCGGAAGGGCGCCAGCAGGGCTGGTACTGCGTGGCCTGCGAGGAATTCAAGGACGATGCCCCCGGCGCCGAGGATCCCGAGTGCGCCATCCACCGGCGGCCGCTGGAGTGGCGCGATGAGGTGAACCTGTTCTTCCGCCTCTCGCGCTACCAGGGGGCGATCGAGCAGCTGATCACCCGGGAGGGCTTCATCCAGCCCGCCAGCCGCCGCCGGGAGGTGGAGAACTTCGTGGCCCAGGGCCTGCGCGACTTCTCCATCTCCCGGGTGGATCTGCCCTGGGGCATCCCGGTACCGGGCCATCCGGGCCACACCTTCTACGTTTGGTTCGACGCCCTGCTGGGCTACCTCACCGCCCTGCTGGAGCCCGGCGAACCGGTGGAGCTCGAGCGGGTGCTGGAGCGGGGCTGGCCGGCGCAGCTGCACGTGATCGGCAAGGACATCCTTCGCTTCCACGCCGTGTACTGGCCGGCGATGCTGCTCTCGGCGGACCTGCCGCTGCCGGAGCGGGTGTTCGGCCACGGCTTCCTGACGCGGGAGGGCCAGAAGATGGGCAAGTCCCTCGGCAACGTGCTCGATCCGGAGGTGCTGCTGCAGCGCTGCGGCCGCGATGCGGTGCGCTGGTACCTCCTGCGCGACATCCCCTTCGGCGACGACGGCGACTTCCAGCAGCAGCGCTTCACGGATCTGGTCAACAACGACCTGGCCAACACGATCGGCAACCTGCTCAACCGCACCTCCTCGATGGCCCGCCGCTGGTTCGACGGCGCTGTGCCGCCCGCCGGAGGCGGAGGAGCGGAGGACCATCCCCTGGCCCTGGCGGCCCGGGAGGCGGCCGAGCGCTCCGGCGAAGCGCTGGAGCGGCTCGAGTTCCGGGTGGCCGCGGAAGCGGTGCTGGCCCTGGCGATCGCCGCCAATGGGTGTCTCAATGAGCAGGCCCCCTGGAGCCGCATGAAGCAGGAGGGGCAGCGGGATGCGGTGGCGGCCGACCTCTATGCCGTGCTCGAAGCGGCCCGCTGGGTGGGGGTGCTGCTGGCGCCGCTGCTGCCGGATCTCTCCTCCCGGATGCTCTCCCAGCTGGCCCAGGAGACCTTCGTCTCGGGCCCAGCGACAGGTGAACCCGCTGTCACCACCAGCCCCTGGCTGGCCGCCCAGCGGTGGGGGGCGCTGCAGCCGGGTCTGGAACTGCCCGAGCCGAGCCCCGTGATGGAGCGACTGGAGCTGGACTCCCCCCTGTGAGTCGCTTCCCCCTGTCCCGCCCTCCGCTGCAGCGGCGAAGCCCCGCCCTGCTGCTGGCTCTGGCCGCCCTGCTGGCGGCCTGCACCCCCAACGTGCCCAAGAAGGCCGAGGCGCCACCCCCGTTCGTGTTCCGCTCCCTGGACCTGCGCCAGAACGATCCCCGCGGCCGTCCCTCCTGGGAGCTCAAAAGTCCGGAGGCTCGCTACGACCTCTCCCGCCGGGTGGCCCGCGCCCGTGAGCCGAAGGGCCTGATCTACGAGAAGGGCAAGCCCCTCTACCGGATCGGTGCCACCACCGGCACGGTGCTGAACGATGGCCAGGTGATCCAGCTGGAGGGCCAGGTCACGATCCAGCGGCTCTCGGGCCAGCCCGTGCTGATCCAGGGGGAGCGGGTCCGCTGGATCCCGTCCCGCAAGCTGATGGAGATCGATCTGCGCCCCAGTGCCACCGACCGCGACACCCGCCTCGTGGCCCAGCGGGCCCGCTTCCTGATCGAGCGCGATCGGCTCGAACTGCGGGGCGCCCCGGAACTGCAGCGCTGGACCCGGGTGGCGGGGGCGAAGAAGGAGGGCAAACCAGCCCAGCCCGCCCCGGCGGCCGGCGCCGCCACGGGCGGCGGCGCCGTGGACAAGGCCTTTGCGATCGCGGCCCCCACTCCGCCGAAGCGGCCGCCCGATGTGGTGATCCGGGCCGTCACGGCCGACTGGAATCCGGGCAGTGGCCGGCTGATCGCCACCGGTCCGCTGCGGGGCACCCGCACCGTGAAGCCCGGCGTGATCCAGACCCTCACCTCCCCCGCCCTGGAGGGAAACACCGTGAAGCAGGAGCTGCGGCTGCAGGCTCCGGTGGTGTTCGAGGACCCCACCAACCGCTCCCGGCTGCTGGCCCAGGCGACCCTGCTGGATCTCGACCGCCAGATCGCCCGCACCGAGCTGCCCGTGGATGGCCGCTTCGGTGAGCTGCTCGTGCGGGGTGCCGCCCTCCATGTGGACCTCGAAAAGGAGCTGGCCACGATCCCGCGGGCCTGCGCCCTGGATCAGCCAGGCGAATCCCTGCGGGCCCAGCGCTGCCAGTGGAACTGGAAGACCCAGGCGATCGAGGCCGATGGCGATGTGCTGCTGCACCGCCAGGCCAACGATCAGACCACCCGCAGCCAGAAGCTGCGGGGCCGGCTGGGGCGCAAGGGCCTGGCGGTGTTCACCACCCCGGGCGCCCAGGTCCACACCCAGCTCACGGTGCCGAAGGGCTCGGGAGCGGCGAAGAAGCGTGAACCGGAGCCAATTCGTCTGTGAGCTTGCGGGCCCAGCCCTCCACCCAGGCCAGGTCGCTGCGGCTGAAGCAGCGGGGTGACCAGCCCCCCAGCACCAGCCAGCCCTGATCCCCGAGCGGCTGCACCAGCACCGCGGGAACGCCCGCCAGAAGGGCATCGAACTCAGAGCGGCCGGGGTAGTGCTTCAGATCCACCAGGGAGATGGCCCGCCCGTTGCCGCGGCAGCGCTCGCACAGGGCCCCCGGCACGAAGGGCTGCTCCTGCAGCAGGCCCCGCCGCATCACCGTGGCGCCGCGCCAGTGGAGCAGCACCACCGCGGCCGGGGTGGCGGTGAGCAGCATCTGGCTGCCCCAGGCGAGCTCCCGGGCGAGGGCCTCGCCGCAGTGGGGGCTGAGCTCCAGGCCTTGCCTGCCTTCGAGCTCCACCCGTCCGGGGGCCTCCGGCACGGCCCGGCTCCAGAGCACCCCCACCAGCATTAGCCCGACCGCCAGCAGGCTGGCGAGCACCGCGGCCCGCTCCAGGGCCGGGGTGAGGGGACCGGCGGTGAGCTGGTTGGCCAGCAGCAGAGCCAGGCCCAGGATCCCGGCGCCGAGGCTGATCCGGGCGGGCGTGGGCATCTCCATGGCAGCGGGCACAGCGGGCCCCCACCATGGCCGATCCCGGCCGGGCTTCGGAGGCTGCCGGATCGGCTCTCCCTTGCTCCAATGGAGGCAGTGCACACCCAGCCCATGAACACCCGTGAGGCCTTCGCCGCGGTGGCCCTGGCGGCCGTGGCCTGCGACGGCAGCCTGGGCCGGGAGGAGGCCCGGGCCCTGCGCAGCCAGCTGGAATTCCGCTCCCCCTACCGCGACCTCGACGAGCAGGCCATGGGGGATCTCTTCGACGGACTGCTGAGCCGCCTGCGGCAGAGCGACTGGCGCAGCCTGCTGCGGGAGGCGGTACCGGCCCTGGATCCGGCCCAGCAGGAGACCTGCCTGGCCATGGCGGCCCAGCTGGTGCGCTGCGATCGGGTGGTGCAGCCCGCCGAGGAGGAATTGCTCGAGCAGCTGGCCCAGGAGATGAGCCTGCCGGAGGGCCGCGCCGCCCAGATCCTCGATGTGATTGCGGTGCTCAACCGCGACAGCCTGGCCGGCTGAGGGCAGACTGGTCTGGACGCTCGTCGACTCGTGGTGCTGCCTCCTGCTGCCGCCGGTTTCCGCCCCGGCTCCGTCGTGCTGGCCCTTCTGGCCTCTCTCTGGCTGCTGCTGGCTCCCGCGCCGGCTGCCCTGGCGGTGGCGGCCCAGGACCTGCCCGAGTTGCCGTTGCAGGATCACGTGATCGACACCTCCGCGGTGCTCAGCCGTGCCGCCAGCGCCGAACTGGAGAAGCGGCTTGTGGCCCTCGAGCAGGATCACATCGATGCCCGGCTGGTCACGGTGCCCCGGCTGGACTACGGCCTCACCCTCCCTGAGCTCGGCCGGCAGCTGATCGATCGCTGGCAGGCTGCCGCCGCCCCCGATCCGCTGCTGCTCCTGCTGATCGACAGCCAGAACAACAGCGGCGCCGTGGTGGCCGCCCCGGCCCTGGAGGGCCAGCTGCCCTCCGAATTCCTGGAGAGCACCGCCCGCGCCACCATGTCCGCCCCGCTGCGGGAGGGAGCCCGCTACCGGCAGGCCTCCCTGGCGGCCCTCGATCGCCTGGAGGCGGTGTTGCAGGGGGGCGAGGATCCCGGTGAGCCGACGGAGGCGGAGGTGGTGAGCCTGCCCTCCAACGTTCCCAGCCGCGAGGAAACCGCCAGCAGCAACGCCTTCACCTGGGTGGTGGTGCTGCTGGTGGTGGGCACGATCGTGCCGATGCTCACCTGGTGGGTGTTCTCCCGCTGATGGGCCTCACCGATTGGATCGGCGCCTTCGGGCGCGCCCAGGCCAAGGATTTCAGCAGTGAGCTCTCGCGCGGCTACGAGGCGGCGCTGTTGATCCAGAGCATTGAGCTGGAGTACTTCAACGACCGACCGGTGCGGCTGGAGGTGGAACTGAGCGTGCCCCGCTCGGTGGAGGCCCAGGTGCACAGGCGTTTCCGGGCAGCGCTGCAGGTGTGCCGCAGCGCCCTCGATGTGATCGAGCCCCATCGGCAGGAGCTGGCCGGCCAGGAGCTGCGCCAGGTGCAGCTGATCGAAACCGTGGTGGGCCGATACAGCGGCCGTCCGGCTCCCCTGCCCGCCATCACCCGCAGCCCGGAGGTTCTGCCCCGCAGCCTGCTGGGGGTGGTGGACCAGGTGCGGCGCCAGCTGGATCCGGAAGCGGAGGCCTCGGTGCTGGCCGGGTTCCGCCGCCGCCGCGACTCCACCCTGGTGTCGCTGCGGATCCTGCTGCTGCTGATCCTGGTGCCGGTGTTGGTGCAGCAGGTGAGCCGCACCTATGTGGTGTCACCCCTGGTGGACCGCTTTGCGCCGGACAACGCCTTCCTCACCTACCCGAAGCCGCAGCTGGAGGAGCGGGCGGTGGAGAAGCTGCGGGTGTACCAGGCGGAGATCGAATTCGATGCCCTGCTCAAGGGCGAGGAGCTGCCCACCCGAGAAGAGCTGCACGCCCAGCTGCAGAAGCGGGCCGAAGAGCTCAAGCAGGAGGCGGATGAAACCAGTACCGAGGCAATCAAGAACGTGCTGGCCGATCTCTGCGGCCTGGTGGGGTTCCTGCTGGTGTGCCTGTTGGGCCAGCGGGACATTCAGGTGCTGCGCAGCTTCCTCGATGAGGTGGTCTATGGGCTGAGCGACAGTGCCAAGGCATTTTCAATCATTCTTTTTACGGATATCTTTGTTGGCTTTCATAGCCCGGAAGGATGGACTGTGCTTCTAGACGGTGTTGCCCACCACTTCGGATTGCCGGCCCGCGAGAACTTCATCATGCTGTTCATCGCCACCTTCCCGGTGGTGCTGGCCACGATCTTCAAGTACTGGATCTTCCGCTATCTCAACCGCGTTTCTCCCTCCTCCGTGGCGACCCTGCGCAACATGAACGGTGGCGGCTGAGCCTCCCCTCACCCTCGTGAGCGGCCCCAGCCGCGGCGGCAAGAGCCGCTGGGCCGAGCACCTGGCCGGGCGCACCGGCCTCCGGGTGGTGTATCTGGCCACCGGGCCCAGTCTCCCGGACGACCCGGCCTGGCAGGAACGCCTCGCGAGGCACCGCCGCCGCCGCCCCCCCAGCTGGGAATGCCTCGAGGTGGGGGCTGCCCTGGCGGCAGCCCTGGAGCCCCTGGGCGAAGACCGCGTGGCCCTGGTGGATTCCCTGGGCACCTGGGTGGCCGCTGGCCTCGAGTGCGACGAGGCCGCCTGGCAGGAGGCCTGCGATGCCCTGCTGAAGGCGATCGAGGGCTGCCGTGCGCCCCTGATCCTGGTCTGCGAGTCCGTGGGCTGGGGCGTGGTGCCCGCCACGGCGTTGGGGGGGCTCTTCCGCGATCGGCTGGGTCGGCTGGAGCAGCGGCTGATGGAGCGGGCGCAGGCGGCCTGGCTGGTGGTGGCGGGTCGGGCCCTCGATCTGCTGGCCCTCAGTGCAGCGGTGCCCCCCGGCGCCGAGGACTGAGCCGATGCCACGGGTCGTGCTGTTTCAGCCCCAGATCCCTCCCAACACCGGGAATGTGGCCCGCACCTGCGCGGCCACGGGTACGGAGCTGCACCTGATCGATCCGCTCGGCTTCGAGATCAGCGATCGCAAGCTGCGGCGGGCGGGGCTGGATTACTGGGCGTGGGTGCCGCTGCACCGCCACGGGAGCCTCGAGGCCTTTCTGGAGGAACGGCAGCGGCGGGGTGGACGGCTGCTGGCCCTGAGCAGTCACGCGGAACACTGCTATTCCGATCTTCAGTACCAGTTGGATGACTGGCTGCTGTTTGGCCGGGAAACGGACGGATTACCGAACTCCCTGCAGGCCCGGGCGGACGCGTGTCTCACGATTCCCATGGCCTGTTCGGTGCAGCGGGGCACTGGTGGGGTAAGGAGTCTGAACCTTTCGGTGGCGGTTGGGATTGTGTTGTTCGAGGCTCTGCGGCAGCTTCGCTAGGGCAAGAACCAAGGAATAGAGAGGGTTCTTAGGCTGAGACAGCGGACTTATGTCGCCAAATTTGCTTGCAGCCATAGGTTCTGGGCGCTACTGTCTGCGCGTCCCGGAGATGGTGGCTTCTCTACCGGGGTTTGTCCGAATGAAATTCCATCCATGAAGCCTTGGTTGTTCCTTATCCCCGCGCTTGCTGCGATTCCCACCGTTGGTGTGATCGCCCGCGCTGATTGGAGTGGCGATCGTGCCGAAGACGCGTTGATCTCCGCCCTGCCAGCCGCCAGTGCCGACAAGTTGTGGGTGAAGGTCCGCCAGCCGATCTCGATCGAGGAACTCTCCCGCGACCTGCGGGTCGACGAGACCCGGCTCGCCAAGCTCAACGACGTGGATGAGGACCACGAGTTCGGCAACGGTGACTGGCTGGTGCTTCCCTCCCAGAGCAGCCGCCAGGCCAAGTTCCTGCTGGCGCTCGACACCAGCGAACTCCGTCGTACGCCCCCTCTCCAGCAGCTTCCCCCGGTCGAGAACGCCGGAGTGGTGCGCTTCGGCGACACTCTGATCAAGATCGCCCAGCGCTACGGCCTGACCCTGCAAGAGCTGCTGCGGCTCAACCCGGGCCTCGAAACCGCCCGGCTCGTGGCCGGCAGCCAGGTCCGCCTGGCCCAGTCGGCACCGGGCCGCTCCCGCATGGTGCTGGGCCTCAAGCCCGTGGGCAGTGGCGGCCTCAGCTGGCCTGACCAGCCGGATCTGGGCCCCGCCCGCCCCTTTGGGAACGGTCAGTCGCTGAGCACCTGGATCTGGCCCACCCAGGGTACCTTCACCTCCGGCTACGGCTGGCGCTGGGGGCGGATGCACAAGGGCATCGACGTGGCCAACAACGTGGGTACCCCGATCGTGGCCGTCCGTGCTGGCCGGGTCACCACCGCCGGCTGGAACGACGGCGGCTACGGCTACCTGGTGGAGATCACCCACGAGGATGGGAGCCGCAGCCTCTACGCCCACAACAGCCGCATCCTGGTCCGCGAGGGCGAGGTGGTGGAGCAGGGAGCCGTGATCTCCCAGATGGGCAGCACCGGCCGCAGCACCGGTCCGCACCTCCACTTCGAGATCCATCCCGCCGGTGCCGGCGCCGCCAACCCCCTGCAGTTCCTCCCCCCCCGGGCCTGAGCCCGGAGGATTCAAGGGGCCGGAACCCCATCCTCTACACTCCTGGGGTCGCGCGGCTCGGTAGCTCAGCTGGTTAGAGCGTGGGATTCATAACCCCAAGGTCGGGAGTTCAAGTCTCCCCCGAGCCATCTGCTTGTTCCCCTGCAATCAGGGGCTTTTTGCTTTCTGGGACTGGGTTTTGAGGAATTCCACACCTGAGACCAGGATGTCCCAGTTGTAGCCGGTTGGAGCCCCTTGGAGCCATTGGTTGTGAACCTGTTCACAACCAGTTCCGGCCGCTTCGGGGAATACTCCTGCGAGCCGCCAGGTCCGCCCTTTGCCGTCTCGCCGATCCCATCGCGTCGATGTCTGGGACCACTGCGCCCGCGAGCTGGTGGCCCGACGGTGCCGCTTTCGCCTCCGCCGGTATGACCGCAGCCAGTTCCTCTACGTACGCGAGCTGGTGCGGGGGGTCCAGGTCCGGGAGTTCTCCCTGGCCCCGCTCCAGCACCGCCGCGAGGAGCACGTGGAGCGGGCCCGCGATCTCTGTCTGGAGGGGCATCGCAAGGGCCAGTGGCCCGAGCCCCTTGCGGCCCGAGGCCGGGGATCGCTCGTCAGCTGGAAGGCCCTGGTCCAGGCCTGCATCGACGATATCGAGCTGAGGATCTGCAAGGAGGGCAGCCGCGTCCACGCCATCAACGACCTGAAGCTGCGGGTTGCCCGGTTCCGCGACCCCGCCGATCCGCAACGGCTGCTGAGCTGGGCCATGGAGGTGAACCCCCTCACCCACCTGAAGCGCTTCAATCGACGGATCGAGACCATTTCCCAGATCCACCGCAGCGGCCTTATGGACCTGACGGCCGTGCTGCAGCAGCTGCGCGGCATGAGGCCCAAGGGCGCCGCCGAGAAGATCCGGAAGGCCTCCTCGATGCGGGTGCGGGTCATCCCCTCGGATGCCGACCTGGAGCACTGGCTGGATCGGCTCGAGCCTTTTCACCAGTGGGTGTTCGCCTGCATCGCCGTGTTCGGCCTTCGGCCCCACGAGCTCTGGCACGCCGAAGGCATCGACGAGCGGGGCTGGATCACCATCCCCGGCGACATGAAGACCAAGACCAGCGAGCACTTCGCCCAGGCGGTTCCAGACGCCTGGCTGGAGCGCTACCAGCTGCGGCAGAACTGGGATCTCTTCCACAGCCAGCTCAACGCCCGCTGGACGGTGCGCTTCGCGGAGATCTCGGGCGTGCGGATCGCCGTGAACAACGTTGCCGTGTCCAACGCCCTCTACAAGGAGTTTCAGCACAGGGGTCTCCAGAAGCTCTGGGCGCCGCGGGCCGAGGGTGCGGGCATGGACTGGGTCCGGCCCTATGACCTGCGCCATGCCTACGCGATCCGCTGTGCCACCTCGGCGGAATGCTCCGAATCCTTCGACGACGACATGGCGTCCTGGATGGGGCATGGTCTCGAGATCCACCGCCGCATCTACCTGCGCTGGATGTCGGCCAGCCGCAAGAAGGAAGCCCTGCAGCGCCGCCGCATCGGCGGTCTATCCCTGGCCGTAGCCGAGCCACGGCCGCTGGCGGCGCTGCCCGATGACATCACCCCGGAGCTGCTCGAGATGGCCCGCAGGCTCAGGGCTGCCGGGATCGCCTGAGTTGCGGGCGCCATGAGGAGGCTCAGTATTCGGAATCCCACAGTCCCAGCCGCTCCAGCCAGGCGTCGACCATCAGCGGATCCCAGCCGTGGTGGAGCTCCAGGGCATCGCCGATGCCGATCAGCGCCTCGGCGGCGGCCGGGTCGTAGTGGCCCCGCCTCTGGGCCGCGACTTGCAGGCCTTGGGCGAGCTGGAGGAGTTGGAGTTCCCCTAGCAGGCCCCGCTGCTCACTGAGGGCCTGGCTGTGGCCTTCCAGGCCGCTCAGTTGGGGCTTGGAGCCCCCTTGCGGCCGTGAGGAGTTTGGCCAGAGGCGGGAGAGCAGATGCTGGAGAAGCCGCATGGGATTCAGTCTCGGGACTTCCGAGGGTTCCGGCCCTGGGCGGTCACTCTTTTCAGACGCCGTCGTCCGGCACACCGCGACGAGCAACCACCGGCTCCCCTTCCAGTTCTTCCTGGGCCGGGGGTGCGGGCTGGGCCTGTTGCACTTCGGCCATCCAGCCCCCCAGGGGCACCTGGGCGGCGCCGGCGGGGAAGGGCGTGAGCAGGGCGGCGAGGCCGAGGGCGGTGGCGGTGAGGACAGGGAGGAGGTTCATGGTCGTCCAGGTCGAGGGGGGGGCCGTTGTTCCTCCAGAGTCGATGCGGCCGAGCGCACAGGCCGTGAGCCGGCGCAAGCGGAGCTGTGATCTTGCTCACAGCCACTGGCGGCTGGGGCCGGATCTTTCGGGGAGGTCCAACCCTCCCGGGTCGCATGGCTCAGTCGAGCCAGCGCAGATCGCGCTGCAGCTCCTGGGCCATCCGACTGCCGCCCGCCAGGAGTTCGCTCAGCTCTGCTGGCGTGAACACCAGGGCATCGCAGCTGAGGGGGAGCTGCTCGAGCGGCCACTGCCGTAGCCGCTGACGCTGGGGACCTGTGGCCGCCTGATCGATCAGCACGAGATCGAGATCGCTGCCCACCGAAGCGGTCCCACGGCCGTAACTCCCGAACACGCCCACCCGCAGCAGGCTGGGATGGGCCTGGCGCTGGTCGCGTGCCCAGGCCTGAACCGCTCGCAACACCTGCTCAGGCCGAGGCCATCGCAGAACGGATTGCGTCAACAAGCGCACGGGCATGGTGAAGGGCGTCGTGGCTTTGGAGCCGGCCGAAGTGGTCGGTGGGGGCGCCTTCCGGCAGGCAATCGCGGGATCGCGGGTTGGGATGTAGAGGGCATCCAGCACCCGAAGGCGATCCTCCAGATCCGAAACCTCGGCAGCGAGGGCCTCGGCCACGGCGGGCGGTAGATCGCGGAACGACCGCCCCAGACCATGGCCCCAGCTCTGCTGGCCATGGTGGAGGTGCAGCGCCTTGAGGGCCTTCTCCCCAGCCTGATGACAGGCGAAACAGGCCCAGTCGTGATGGCCTACACCTGCACTGAGCGCGGCCTGGGCCAGATCGGCCTGCGCCTGGTGCAACCAATCGGCCGAGCGGTTCATGAGAAGAGTCTGCTCCCGCGCTCACCCCTGCCACGCTGAACGGACTCGCCCTGGACGGGCTCCTGCAGACCACAGGCCAGTGGGGAGCCTGGGCCTGAACCGCCCGCAACACCGCCGTTCCTTGGCACCAAAGCCCGGCCTGCCTTTCCACCAAGGAGAGGCAGGCTGCCCGCGGTGCGCTTGTTCTCATCAGCGCATCAGCAATCCGATGGGCCCAAGAGCCACCACGCCACCGGCCAGGGCGAGCAGCAGTGCCACACCACGGGTCCAGGCCACCGGCAGGCGCCGCAGCAGCAGGAAGCTCGCATCGCTTACCAGCACCGAGGCGGAAAAGGCCCCCAGCCACCAGAGGGTGGCGGAATCTTCAGCTGGCGCCTCCAGGCCATGCAGCATGGCGTGCACCGCCACGGCTGCCGCCACCAGGGCCGCGCAAGCACCCAGATGGGGGCAATGCTTGGAGCGCAGGGTGCGCAGTACCAGCACCGCCACGGCGGTGATCGCGAGGGCCGCGAGGAACTCCTGGGCCGGGAGGGTGGCTCCCAGCGCTCCGAACACGCCACCAGCGATGGCGCCGGCCAGGGCCCAGAGGAGCAACTGGGAGGAGATGCAGCTGGCGGCGGCTCCGACGCCAAGCAACAGCAGAAGGTGGTCGGCGCCGCTGATCGGATGGAGGAAGCCGCTAGCGATGCCGCCGTGGGCGATGCCATGGGCCTGGGCCGGCTGATCGAGCAGCAACGCCAGGGCTGAGGCCGCGCCGAGCAGGGCCAGGGTTCTGCCCGAAAAGGAGGGGTTCATCGAGAGATCCGGTCCGCGCCGGTGATGGAGGGGGAGGGCACGGCGAGCGTTCTGACTGAGGGGGCCTGAGCTCCCATCACAGCTGCGGGACAGCGCCGGACTCGGTGCAGGACGAACCAGCTCCCCACCGGACTTTCCTCGTTGCCTCCAGGGAGTGACCCGCTGGAACCGTTGTCTTCATTGTGTGGCTGCGGAGGCGCTGGGGCATCACTGCGGATGGCGCACCAGCCAGCCGAGCGTCAGCAGGGAGGCGGCCGTGATCCAGCTGCCGCCCACCCGCACGGCGATGGCCCGCCAGCGGGGATGGGGCGGAGCCAGAAGCTGGGTGAGCAGGCTGGTCAGGACGGCGATGGCGACGGTCTCCCCCAGCAGGGCCGCTAAAGCGCCGCTCTGGCCGGCGAGCGCCGAACCGCCACCAGGGCGAACCCCGCAGCCAGTAGGGCGATCAGGGGCAACAGCAGCCGCGCCCGCAGCCGCACCCCCAGGGCCACGAGCAGACCCGCGGCAGCCACCACGGCCGTGCAGGCCACCGCCTGGAGCAGCTCCGCGGCCAGGGTGAGGCCGATCAGGCCCCCCAGCAGCCAGGCGAGCGGCAAAAGCCACGGCAGGCGATCCGCGCAGGGTCTACCGGACTGCACCGCCAGCAGCACCAGGGCGATCACCAGCAGCAGCTCGGTGGGCTCCAGAAACAGCCGCGCCATGCCATCACCCCAGGCCCCGAAGCCGGTGGGGGGTGAGATGGGCTAGGAGCGCGATCACGTGAGGGCCCGCTCCAGGAACCACAGCCCCACCAGTGCGACCACCCCGCCGGCCCCTTGCACGAAGCGCCGACCACCGGGCCAGCGGCGCGTTTCACCCAGCAGGATCCCCACAAGGTGCAGCAGCCCCGTGGCGATCACAAAAGCCAGGCTGTAGAGGAGGGCGTTGCTGCCATCCGGCAGTTCAGCTGCATGGGCATGGCCATGGAACACCGCGAAGGCGGAAACGATCAGGGCCGCCAGCCACAGCGGAGGCCGCAGCTCGAACAGCACCATCAGGCCCATCACCAGGCCCGAGATGGCAATGCCGATCTCAACGCCTGGAATCGGCACCCCGAGCAGGCCCACCAGCCCCCCGAAGGCC
>JBJTWS010000158.1:0-4400 GCA_046081905.1 Synechococcus sp.
CCTCCAGCTGGCGCTGGCCGGCGGGGGTGAGGCCCTCGCTGAAGCCCGCCTCCGGCTCACTGGTGGCGCCCACCACCAGCAGGCCGTCGTGGCGGGGCACGAGGTAGGTGCCCGGGCCGAACACCACCCGCTGCAGGGCCCCGATCGGCCCCTGCAGCGAGAGCATCTGGCCCTTCACCGGAAACACCGGCAGCTCCGGCAGCAGCGCTGCACTCCAGGCGCCGCAGCAGAGCACCGCCTGGCTGCAGGGAAGGGAAAGCTCCTCGCCGTCGGCGCGGCGCAGGCGCACGGCTCGCAGGCACCCGGACCCCTCGCGCCCATCCGGCCCCACCGGGGTGGAGCCCCTGGCGTCATCCGTCTCCAGCGCCTGCACCTCACAGCCCTCCTCGAAGCGTACGCCGCGGCTCACACAGGCCCGCTCCAGGGCACGCATCAGCCGGCGGCGGTTGTCGATCTGGCCGTCCTGGGCAAACAGCAGGCCGGCCTGCCAGCGGGGGCCGATGCCCTCAACCTCGCGCTCCAGAGCAGCCCGATCCAGCGGCGTCCCCCCGCTGGCGGTGGGGTAGGCGTCCCGCTCGGCGGCGCTGCCGAAGGGCACCACGATGCCGCAGGGGCGCAGGCCGCAGCTCAGGCCGCTGTCGGCCTCGATCTCTGCCACCCAGGCGGGAATGCGGGCAAGGCTGGCCTGGCCCAGCGTCAGGAGCGGCCCGCTCAGCCCTTCGGCATGGGGCGCCAGCATGCCGGCGGCCACGAAACCCGCGGCCTCGCTGCGGCGGCGGCTGAGCACCGTCACCGGCAGGCCGCGGCGAGCCAGGCCATGGGCGATGGCCAGGCCGATCAGCCCACCACCCAAAACCGCGATGGAAGAGTCTGCGGGAGAGGTGGAGGCCAGGCGATCGGCTGGGGCAGGATCAGAAGGTGTAGCGGAAGCCGCCGTTGATGATCCAGTTGCGAGCGCTTTGTGGCAACAGGTCTCCGAAGGCCGTGTTGTCAAACAGCAGTTCGGAGCCGAGGGCATACTTGCCACCCACGAAAACCTCTGAGCGATTGCTCACGGCGTAGCTGAGGCCGCCACTGAAGGTGACCAGTGGGGCCCAGGCGGTCCCGTAGGCAAGCAGGCCGAACGGAGCAGCAATCGTATTGCTCAGATTGATGATCGAGGATTTCTGCGTACCCACTCCAAGGCCAACATAGGGGCGGAAGCGTTGGCGAGGTCCGAAGCCGTCAAGATCGTAGTAGGCGTTGAGCGTGTATTGATTGAGAACAATCGCTCCCTGGCCGGGGAAGAACACACCATCGAGCGGCGTCGCGCCACAGCCACCACCCGTTTGGGAGGAGGGCAGATAGCAGGCCGCCACGGTATTCACATTGCTGGAGAGATTGGCATACTCGGCCGAGAAGCGGAAATTCTTGTTGTAGCGATAGCCCAGCCCGGCACTGCCGTAGAAGCCAGGCTGAAAAGAGGTGACCGTGTAGCCATTCTCGCCGGCAAGATCACGGTACTGACCCCCCAGCGAGCCCTCGATGTAAAGCCCGGGCTTGGCGATGACAGGTGCCGCTGCTTCGGCCTTGCCAGGCGCGGGAGCTGAGACGTTGAGCAGCCCCTCAAGCCGCTGAATCCTCTGCCGCAGTTCCTGATTTTCCTGCAGAAGCTGCTGCACGGCAGGATCGCTGTTCATCCCCTGCGCGATCAGGCCGGCGTCGGCCCGGAGCGACGGCGACGTGATCGAGGCGGGAGCGGGCCGGGGCGGTTGTGCCGCGGCTGCCGGGTTCGCTCCGATCGTGGACCAGCTGGTGGCTCCGAGCAGGCAGAGGGCTGCGGGGAGGAGTGCCGGGCGGTGACAGGAGCGGCTGATGGACATCGAATAAATGTGTTGTATCCCTGGCCAAGTTAAGGGAATCGTGCCGAATTTCGGCCTCCTCGATCAGCTTTTGACCACACGCCTCGACGGCAGTGCCAGCCTGCCTCTGTTGTCGATGCCCCCTGCCCGCTGATGCTCAGCATTGAACTGATTGCTCCCGGCCGACCCGCCGCCGAGGCGCTGCAGCTCGTGGAGCGCACCTGCCCGCACCCCGGGCCCGGCCAGGTGCGGATCCGCATGCTGGCCCGGCCCGTCAACCCGGCGGATCTTCTGCTGCTCGATGGGCGGCATGTTTACACGCCCTCGCTGCCTGCTGTTGTGGGTATCGAGGGCGCCGGCCTGATCGAGGCGGTGGCCGAGGGGGTCTCCCTGGCTCCCGGCACACTCGTGGCCGTGCCCAGCGGCGGAACCTGGCGAGAGCAGATGATCGTTGCCGCCGACGCCGTGCTGGCCTTGCCGCCAGACTTCGACAGCGAGCAGGCCGCCACCCTGAGCGTGAACCCGTTCACGGCAGCCGGGCTGCTCCAGGGACTGGAGCCCGGAGACGGTGTGCTCCTCAATGCGGCAGGCTCTGCGCTGGCGAAGATGGTGCTGGCTCTGGCCCGCCTGCGGCGGCTGCAGGTGATCGCCGTGGTGCGCTCGCCCCATCAGCGTGAGGCTCTGCTGGCGCTGGGTGCCGTTGCGGTGCTGCTCGAAGGTCCCGACCTTGACGCGCAGTGGCGCAGCGCCGGGCTCCAGCCGGTGCGGCGTGCCCTCGATGCCGTCGCCGGCACCGCCTCGGCGTGGCTGTTCGAGCGGGTCGCAGAGGGGGGCGAGCTGGTGATCTATGGCTTGCTGGCTTCGGATCAGGTGCGGCTGCCGGCCGCATCTCTGATCTTCCGCGATGTGCGTGTGAGGGGCTACTCCCGCCTGCGGTCGCTCGCGGCCATGGAATCCGCTGAGCGTGCGGCGCTCAGCGAGGAGCTGATCACCCTGGTGCGCAGCGGCCTGATCGAAACGTCGGTGGCCGCCCGCTATCCCCTCGCCCAGGCGGCCGAGGCGGTGGAGCAGGCGCGGCGCCCGGGCAACTCCGGCAAGATCCTGCTCGTCAGTCCCGATCCCAGGCAGCCGGCCTGAGCGTGGGGAGCGCCAGGCCCGCCACCGCTGGCTCAGGCCATGGCGTGCTGCACGATGCGGGTGATGTAGGCGTGAAGATCGCTCAGCAACTGTGGTGACTGGTTGACCTGTGGCGCTGGGGGATCGAGCACGAAATCCGGTGCGCCGCAGCGCACGTCGAGGTTGAAGTCGGCGAAGTGATGGAAGGTCGAGTGATGCAGGATGAAACCGCGACCCTCCGCCTCATCGAGGATGGCGCTGTTCTGTTCCCGGCCGCTGCTGATCGAGTGGCTGGAGAGCAGCACCTGCTGGCTGGTTCCGTTGGGAAGGATCACCCCCTCATGCGGATGGGCCGGCAGAAGCACATGGGAGGGGATCAGCGTGTCGAAATCCAGCAGGGGGTGCTCGCTGCGCTTGCGGCAGATCTGCACCGCACCATTCTGACCGGTGAGTACACAGGGGGTCTGGATGCCCGGGCAGGAGGGATTGGTGTATTCGTTGTCCTCGGGCAGACCGGGCCAGCTGCGCTGAAACGTCTGCGTCTGGCCCACTGATGCCAGGCAGCCCCCCAGGCTCAGCAGGCTTGCGCCCAGGTCGGTGTGATCGCGCGCGATCACCAGATCGGTGCCAGCGCCCACCGCAGCTTCCAGCGCCTCGAAGAAGGCGGCTTCCGGGCCGTTGTCGAGATCGGGAGCCATCAGCCACACCTGGCCGAAGTGGCCCTCGCCCAGCTGCTGATGCAGGCGGTCGCGTTCTTCACGATCGCTGGGATAATCCTGCGCGGTGAGCGTGAAGGCGGCATCCAGGCCAGATCCGGCTGCCTCGATCGCGGCGGCGAGCAGGGAGAAGCGTCCCACGTGCCAATCGTTGGCATCGTGGGCGATGGTGGTCTGGAGCAGGGCACGCCTGTTGGCGGCGGAGGCAAGCGAAGACATCGGCGTGAGCAGGGCAGAGACGGCGCAGGCCCGCGGCTTCAGTCTGCCGCTTCGGCTGCGGTCGGTCAGCAGGTCAGCAGGTCAACTGGTCAGAGGTCAGAGCTCAGGGGTCGGCCCAGCTCGCATCCACCTTCTCGCGACCGAGCTGGGGAAGCAGCAGGCGTCTGGCCAGACAGTCTTCGTACACCACAGCGTTGTTGTGGTCGAGAAGAGCATATTTGTAGTGAATCAGGTCGCCTGCGGAGTCGTTGAAGGCCACTTCGCAGATCCAGGTGTTGCAGTTCACGAATTCCATCCCATAGGCCGAGGCCACATCCCAGGCGCCGAGCTCCTGGCAGTCGCCCACGATCACGATCCGCTGGCCCGGACGCGTCTCGATGCCATTGAGCTGGAATGTGCAGACCACCCGGCCGCTGACGCGCTTGCCGGGAAGGCTGAACACGTGGGCCGAGCCCGGCGCCAGGGAGAGATGCAGGCGTCCGTTCTTCAGGCTCAGTCTCTCGTCGCT
>JBJTWS010000159.1:0-10062 GCA_046081905.1 Synechococcus sp.
TGCTGTTGATGCGGGCACCGCGCAGCTTCACCCGGGAGGACGTGGTGGAGCTGCACTGCCATGGCGGCCTGGTGGCGGTGCGGCGGGTGCTGGAGCTGGTGCTGGCGGCCGGCGCGCGCCGGGCCCTGCCCGGGGAGTTCAGCCAGCGGGCCTTTCTCAACGGCCGCCTCGACCTCACCCGCGCCGAGGCCATCGGCGAGATGGTGAGCGCCCGCAGCCGCCGGGCAGCCCAGCTGGCGATGGCCGGCATCGACGGCGGCCTGCAGCGGCGCCTCACGGCCCTGCGCGGCCGGCTGCTCGACCAGCTGGCCGAACTGGAGGCGCGGGTGGACTTCGAGGAGGACCTGCCGCCCCTGGATGGAGGGGCGGTGGCGGCCGAGCTGGTGGCGGTGCGCAGCGCGCTGGAGCAGCTGGGGATCGAGCGCAGCCACGCGGCCCTGGCCGCGGCGGATGTGGCCCTGCTGCTGTTCGACCTGGAGCGGGGCTGGACGCCCCAGGATCAGCAGCTGCTCGATCAGCTGCCGCCGGAGCTGCCCCGCCTGCTGGTGGGCAACAAGGCCGATGCGCCGGGGCTGCCCGTGGGCGCGGTGGAGGCCGCGGCCGATCCACGGCTGGCACCGGCCCAGGTGAGCTGCAGCGCCCGCACCGGAGCGGGGGAGCCGGAGCTGGTGCGCTGCCTGCTGGAGCTCTGCGGCGCCACGGAGGCCCAGGGCCTGCAGGTGGCCCTCAACGCGCGCCAGCGGGATCTGGCGGCGGCGGCCGCCGCCAGCCTGGCGGGCAGCCTGGAGGCGGCGGTGGCGCAGCTCCCCTGGGATTTCTGGACCATCGACCTGCGGGCGGCGGTGCGCTCCCTCGGGGAGATCACCGGGGAGGAGGTGAGCGAGGCGGTGCTCGATCGGGTCTTCGCCCGCTTCTGCATCGGCAAGTGAGCGCCGCCGGCTTGCGCCGCCGGCCGCAGCCGCATCATGGGGACCTCTCCCCGGAGGAGTTCCGGCCTTGGGCATCGCCATCCCGCCCTGCACCCCCGCGCTCCTGGGACAGCTGCGCGGCTTTCTGGAGGAAGACCTCGGCCGCGGCGATCTCACGGCGCCGGCCCTGCTGGGGCGCAGCGGCCGGGCCCTCTGGGTCGCGAAGGCCGAGGGGGTGTTCTGCGGGGGCGTGCTGGTGGCGCCCCTGTTCCAGCTGCTGGATCCGGCCGTGGCCGTTCGGTTGCTGGTGGGCGATGGCGAGCCGGTGCGGAGCGGCCAGCGGCTGCTGGAGCTCGATGAACCCGCCGCCGCCCTGGTGGCGGGGGAGCGCACGGCCCTGAACCTGGCCATGCGCCTCTCCGGGATCGCCACCGCCACTGCCTCCCTGGTGGCCCAGCTGGAGGGCAGCGGGGTGCGGCTGGCCGATACCCGCAAGACCACCCCAGGCCTGCGGCTGCTGGAGAAGTACGCGGTGCGCTGCGGCGGTGGCGTGAACCACCGCCTCGGCCTCGATGACGCCGCCATGCTCAAGGAGAACCACCTGGCCTGGGCCGGCGGGGTGGGGCCGGCGGTGGCGGCGGTGCGCGCCCAGGCGCCCTGGCCGGCCCGGGTGATCGTGGAGGCCGAAACGGCCGCGGAGGCGGAGGCGGCGGTGCGGGCCGGCGCCGATGGGGTGCTGCTCGATGAGTTCAGCCCAGCCCAGCTCCAGGAGCTGGTGCCGCGGCTGCGCCAGCTGGCCGGCGTGCCCGGCGGCCGGGGCTCTGTGGTGCTCGAGGCCTCCGGCATCGCGCCGGAGCAGCTGCGGGCCTACGCCACCACCGGCATCGATCTGATCTCCACCAGTGCCCCGATCACCCGTTCGGCCTGGCTGGATCTGAGCATGCGTTTTGAGGAGATTCTGATCTGAAGGGCGCCGCCAGAACGCTTCGCTGACAGTTCCCGACCGGCTCCCTAGGTTGAGCCAAGGGCACGGGAGCGATTGGTGTAGAAGGCGCCTCCTTGGCGATCGTGGCTTGGCGGCCAGGGCAAGCGTCCCTTGCGCCAGCAGCTCACGCTCACCCTGGCGGTGGTGTTCACCCTCTCGATTCTGGTGGCGGTGCTGCTGCTGGATCAGCTGTTCGGCTGGCAGGCGAAATCGCTGATCGATCAGCGCTCCGGCTTCTTCATGGACAGCATGCTGGCGGTGCGGGAGTACACCAGCAAGAACGTCAACCCCATCGTGGCGCCGCTCAATGAGGGGCCGGGAATCTTCCGGCCCGAGGCGGTGCCCAGCTACTCGGCCACCACCGTGTTCGAGTACCTCAAGGCCAAGCCGGAGTGCAAGCAGTATTCCTATCGCGAGGCCGCCCTCAACCCCACCAACCTCAAGGACAAGGCCGATACGTTTGAAGCCTCGATCATCGAGCGCTTCCGCGCCGAACCCTCCCGGGCGGTGATCAGTGGCGAGAAGGCCACGCCCCTGGGCAGCTTCCACTACGTGGCCCGTCCGATCCTGATCAGCAAGGAGAGCTGCCTGGTGTGCCATTCCACCCCGGATCGCGCCCCCCGCAGCCAGCTGCTTGCCTACGGCGACAGCAACGGCTTCGGCTGGAAGCTCAACGAGGTGGTGGGGGCCCAGATCGTGTCGGTGCCCCGGGAAACGGTGCTCCAGGCCAAGCGCCAGTCGCTGTTCGCCACCGCGGCCCTGCTGGTGGTGGCCTTCGTGGGGGTGGCGCTGGTCACCAATGTGGTGCTGAACCAGCTGATCCTGCGGCCCATGCGGTTGATCAGCCAGAAGGCGGAGGAGGCCAGCGTGACCCCCGCCAGCGTGAGCTTCGAGGAGAAGAACCGCCGCGATGAGATCGGCCTTCTGGCCCAGAGCTTCGAGCGGATGAAGCAGAGCCTGGCGATCTCGATGCAGATGCTCAAGGATCGCCAGAAGCCCTGATGCCCAAGTGCTCCCCGCTGTGGGCCCTGGCCCTGGGGGCATTGGCCGGCTGCGGCGGTGGTCCCCGGGCCCGGACTCCCCTCTGCGGCCCCACCGGCACCCCGCGGGTGGGGGTGATGGATCCCGCCGAGGGCAGGCGTTCGCCCCGGGGGGCCGGGCTGAGCGATGGGGAGATCGAGGCCTTGCGCAACCTGCTGGAGGAGGCCAGCCGTGCACGGTGGAACTGGAGCCGCTGGCCAGCGCCGAGAGGGCCCGCACCAGGCTGGCCTCCCGCCAGTGGGAGGCCGCTTTCCTTCCGCCCGGGCTCACTGCCTTTGCCCTCGGTCAGAACCTGGGCTACAGCCCCCTGCGCTCCCTCGGGAGCCGGCAGTCCTCCCGGGCTGCCCTGCTGGTGCGCAGCGACAGTCGCTTCCGCCGGGTCGCCGATCTGAATGGTGCCCGGGGCGGGCTGTTGCCGCGCGGATCCCTGGGCGGCTTCTATCTGCCCCTGTACAACATGCACGGCCTGCATCTCGGCGCCGTGTCCTATGGCCTCGACTACGCCTCCCTGCTGGCCCGGCTGCAATCGGGCGAGCTGGATGTGATCGCCTGGGATGAATCCCTGCCGGATCCCGGCCCCGGGGTGCGGCGGCTGCAGGTGGATTCCCGCGCCATTCCCCTGGGGGCGCTGGTGATGGGGGCGCCCCTCACCGGGGCCGACTATCTCCCCTTCCTGCGGGTGCTGGATGGCTCCGCCGCCCAGATGCCCGCCAGCATCGGCTATGCCGCCGCCGTGCTGCCCGAACAGCAGGACCTGCAGCCGCTCAAGGCGATCGTGGCGGCCGTGGAGGGCTGGAGCCTTCCCCAGGAGGGACAGCCCCATAGCGTCTACGGCCGGAAGGTGACCCCATGACTACGGCGGAGCGGCACCTGAAGGTGATCGTGTTCAGCGATGTGGTGGATTCCTCGGCCCAGATCTTTGCCGATGAGCTGATCGCCATCCAGCGCATCAAGGAGGATCTGGCCATGATCCGCACCGCGGTGCAGCGCCATGGCGGCAGCCTGGTGAAGAGCCTCGGCGATGGCATCCTCGCCACCTTCGCGGCCCCCACCCAGGCGCTGGAATTCGTGGAGGATGTGGTGATCCGCATCGCCCGCCGCAGTCACCAGTCGTTGCAGCACCGCTTCGGGTTGCACACCGGTGAGATCTACGTGAATGGCGACGACATCATCGGCCAGGGGGTGCATCTTGCCTCCCGCCTGCAGACCATTGCCCCGGCGAATGGGGTGGCCTTTGTGCAATCCACCTACGAGATGATCGACCCGGGCCTCCAGCGCCGCGCCGTGCTGCTCGGGCCGCTGACGCTCAAGGGACTGCCGGGCCCGCTCACCTGTTATGCGATCGAATCCGAGGCCCTGCTGGGGGCGCAGGCGGGCGCGGCCCTGGAGCAACTCGGCCTCGAGGCCCTGCTGGCGGATACGCCCTACCGCCTGGAGCGGCCCCTTGGGGGCGGGCCTCGGCCCACCACCTTCCTGGTGCGGGAGGCCAGCCGGGATCGCCGTGCGGTTCTGAAGCTGATCGCCTGCGATGCGTTCCACCTCGAGGCCCTGCGGGTGGAGGCGGCCTGTCTCGATCGGCTGCGCCATCCCCGCCTGCCGCGCTTCGTGGATGCCTTCGAGCACCGCGGCACCTTTCTGTTCCTGCAGGAGTACATCGCCGGGGCCTCCCTGCAAGGCTCGCTCGACTATCTGCGCCGCAAGCAGCGGCTGGCGGAGCTGCTGCGCCAGGTGCTGGAGGTGCTGCAGGCCGTCCATGCCGCCGGAATCGTGCACGGCGACCTGCACCCCGCCAATCTGATCCCGCCCCAGGAGGGAGGCCCGGTGTTCCTGGTGGATTTCGGGTTGCTCAAGGCCCAGGCGTCCGCCGGCTCCCTGCCCCGCAGTGCGGCCGGTGCGGAGGGATTGCTGGGGTGGCCCTTTTTCAGCCCACCGGAGCGGGCCCGCTTCGGCAGCCTCACCCCCGCGGGCGATCTCTATGCCCTGGGGGGTGTCGGCGTTGGTGCTCTACACCGGCCGCCCGCCGCAGGATCTCTACGACCAGGCCCAGGGGTGCTGGCGGCTGGAGGATCTTGATCCCGAGGTGCTCGACTGGCTCGCCCCGCTGCTGGAGGAATCGCCGGCCTGGCGACTGCAGAGCGCCGCCGATGCCCTGCAGAGGCTCGATCGGCCCTGGCCCCCGGCGGGTGCCGCTCCGCTTCCGGGGGCGGGTCCCGCCTCCCCGCGGCTGGAGCCGCTGGTGGCCCCGCCGGGGCCCCTGCGCAAGGCGGTGCTGTTGCGCACCCTGGCGGACACCTACGGACCGGTGGTGGAACTGCTGCTGGAGAGCTGCCCGTCGCTGCTGCCGCGGGAGGAGGTGGAGCCCCTGCGCCAGCGGCTGGTGGGCGCCGGCCTGGCCCGCGTCGACGTGGATCAGGCCTGCCGGGCTGCGGTGAACCCCGCCCCTGCCGAGCCCACCGAGTCCGCGCCGCTGGCGGCCGCCGTGTCTCCGCCAGCGGCGGTGCTGTCTTCGGTGGCTCCCTCCGCGGCGGATGCCGGAGCGGCTGAGGATCAGGCGCTGCTCGAGATCCTGCGCCGCTGCATCGGCCCGATCGCCGATCTGCTCTGGTCGGATGAACTGCGGCTGGCCCTGGGCCGCAATGCCTCTGAAGCCCGCGGCCCTCTGCTCGCCTCGGCCGTTCCCCCGCAAGCCGTGGAGGAGTTCCTCTCCCTGGCCCGGGCGGCTACCTCCCAGGGGGCTCCCGTGCCCACCCCGGCGGCTGCCGAACCACCGCCGGCATCACCGTCAGCACCTCTGCCGGCTCCACCGCAGCCGGCCGCACCACAGGATCCATCGCCGCAGCCGCCTCCCTTCGAGGAGAAGACCTTGCGGGAGGTGGTGCTCACCACCCTCGGCCCGATCGGAGAAACCCTGCTGCAGGCCCATGCGGATCTGCCGCTGCGGCAACGGTGGCAGATGTTGCTCGGGGAGCTTCAGACCTACGGGGTGGATCCGGAGGTGGTGGCTGAGTTGCAGAAACGCCTGCGTCAGGGCTGATCGGCCCGGCTGAAGCTGGCTCACGCTGCGGCCCCGGGGCTTGGTGAAGAAACCCTCCGCCCCGCCAATCCCCTGTGGCCACCGGCCGCGACCTTCGGCAGATTGAGGGGCGGCCCCTGCTGCCAGGTTCCTTGCTCCTCCCCTTCCCCCCCGGCGGCCGGCGCTGGTGGCTGCCCGCCCTCCTGGCCGCGCTGGCCAGCCTTGCCCCCGTCGCCCAGGCCCGGGCCGAGGGCGTGGTGGAGCGGGTCGCCCGCACCGGAGAACTCGTGCTGGTGGGCGATCCGGATCAGGCGCCGCTGCTGTTCCTCGATGCCCAGGGCCAGCCCACCGGCTACGGGATGGAGGTGGCGCGGCGCATCCAGGCCGAACTGCAGACCGCCGTGGGCCGGCCGGTGCAGCTGCGCTTCGATCCGATGGCCGATCCCGCCCTGATGGGCCAGCGCATCGCCGAGGGCAAGGCCGACCTCGCCTGCGGCCAGGCCTTCACCTGGGCTCGGGACATGATGGTCGACTACTCCCTGCCGATCGGGGCATCCGGCCTGCGGCTGCTGGCCCCCGCCGGCGGACTGGATGGCTCCCCGGCCTCCCTGGCCGGACGACGGATCGGGGTGGTGGCCGAGTCCCTGGCGGCCACGGAGCTGGCCGGCTTCCAGCCCGCCGCCGTGGCGGTGCCCTTCCCCTCCCTGAAGGCAGCGGTGGCGGCCCTGCGGGCGGGCCAGGTGGAGGGCGTGGTTGGTGACAGCACCCTGCTGGCGGGGCTGGCCCGCGCCGGTGGTGGCGCCGAGCTGCGGCTCAGCCCCGACGAGCCCTACGAGAGCTACGCGGTGGCCTGCATCGTGCCGGAGAACGATTCCTCCTTCCGCAATCTCGTGAACCTGGCCATCGCCCGGCTTCTGCAGGGGTACCTCGACGGCAGCCCCGCCGAGGTGGCCGCCCTGAACCGCTGGGTGGGTCCTGGCTCTGCCTTGAACCGTTCTCCCGACCAGATCCGCAGCTATTTCGAGTCGGTGCTGCTAAGCGTGGAGGCCATCCGTCCCCTGCCGCCTGCGCAGGCGCCGGCCAATCCCTAGAGAACGCCTCTATCTCCATCTCGCCACCCATCCCCGCTCTGCTTCCATGGCGTTTCTCTCCCGCTCCCGCCTCTTCGGCCTGCTGCTGATCCTCGGTTCCCTGCCGCTGGATCCGGGCGCCGCCCAGGCCCTCGCCACCGCCAGCCGGGAGCCGCTCGACGATCCCCCGCCTCTGGATCGGGTCGAGGCGCGGCTGCGCCGCATCGCCGCGGCCGTGCGGGAGCAGGAAGCGGCCCTGGAGGCGGAGTCGCCTGGGGCGGTGCCGGAGGGGAGCCTCTCGCAGGTGTTCATCAACGCCCCCGGCCTCGGCTGGGGGAATGGCGGCTTCCGCAACGGCGGCTTCTACAACGGTGGCTTACGCAACGGCGGCTTCTACAACGGAGGGTTCCGCAACGGCGGCTTCCGCAATGGTGGTGGCTTCCGCAATGGTGGCTTCCGCAACCACTGGTGAACCCACCTGCCGCTGAGAACTTCGGGCCGGTGCGGCTGCTGGTGCTGCAGCCCACCCCCTTCTGCAACCTCGACTGCGACTACTGCTACCTGCCGGATCGGGACGACCGCACCCGCCTGAGCTTCGAGCTGCTGGAGGCGGCCCTCGAGCGGGTGCTGGAGAGTCCCTTCTTCCAGGGGGGCTTCACCCTGCTGTGGCATGCGGGCGAACCGCTCACCCTGCCGGTGTCCTTCTACGACGAGGCCACGGCCCGGATCCGCAGCGTTCTGGAGCGCCACGGGCTGCCTCCCTCCACGGTGGTGCAGTCGCTGCAGACCAACGCCACCGTGATCAACCAGGCCTGGTGCGACTGCTTCGCCCGCAACGACATCCACGTGGGCGTGAGCCTCGATGGCCCCGCCTTCCTGCACGATGCCCACCGCGTGACCCGCACGGGCCTGCCAACCCATGCGGCGACCATGCGGGGCGTGGGCTGGCTGCAGCGCTGCGGCATTCCCTTCGAGGTGATCAGCGTGCTCACCGCCGATGGCCTCGACCACGCCGATGCCATCGCCGATTTCTTCCTGGAGCACGGCATTGCGGGCGTGGGCTTCAACATGGAGGAAACCGAAGGCGCCAACGCCCACTCCAGCCTCGAGGCCCTGATACCGGAGCGACCGGCCCTGGAGGCCCGCTACCGCCGCTTCATGGAGCGGATCTGGGAGCGCTGCCGTGAGCAGCCCGGCGCCCTGCGCATCCGCGAATTCGAGGGGATCACCAGCCTGGCCTGCAGTGAAGCGCGCCTGGCGCAAACGGACATGAACACCCCGTTCGTGATCGTGAACGTGGATGCCCGCGGCAACGTGTCCACATTCGATCCGGAGCTGCTCTCGGTGCACACCGAGCGCTTCGGCGATTTCGCCTTCGGCCATGTGCTGCGCGATCGGCTGGTGGATCTGGCGGAGAGCGAAAAGTTCCAGCAAGTGCATGCGGAGATCCGCGCCGGCGTTGAGCGCTGCCACGCCAGCTGCGCCTACTTCGGCCTCTGCGGCGGTGGCGCCGGCAGCAACAAGTACTGGGAGCACGGCCGCTTCGATGGCACCACCACCGAGCACTGCCGCTTCCGCATCCAGCTGGTGGCCGATGTGGTGCTCGACGGCATGGAGCGGGAGCTGGGGCTCACCGCCTGACCCCTGGCTAGCAGTGGGGCAGATGCCCGCACTGGATGATCGACTTCTCCGTGGATCTCCCCCTGGAGAGGCGCCAGGCCCTGGGTGCTGCGGGCCTGGCGGCCCTGCTCACGGTGGCCCGCTGCGGCGGCGAACCCTCGCCGAAGGCCCTGGCGGCAATCCGCGGCGTGCGGGATCACCTGCTGCGGATCGAGCTCGACCTCGATGCCCTGCCGCCGATCACGCCCGAGCAGCTGGTGGAGCGGGTGCGGGCCGTGGATCCCGATCCCCAGTGGCGCGAGCGGATCCTGCGGGGCATGACCCTGGTGGCCCTGCTCGACGGCGAACCGACCCCTGAGCGGCGCCAGCTGCTGGAGCGCACCGCGGCGGCCCTGGCGGTGGATCCCGCGCCGGTGCGCACCTTCGCCCAGGTGATGGAGCACCGCCTGGCGGTGGTGCGCTTCGACATCGGCCGGCGGGGCTTCATCGCCGCGGCGGCTGGCGCCACCCTGCGGCAGGAGGGACTGGCGGGAGCCCTGGGGGTGGCGCGGGTGCTGCTGGGGCAGGGGGATGCCGCCATGGCCGAGCGCTACCGCGCCCTGCGTACCTACCCGGAGGGCAGCTTCGGGCGGGCCTACGCAGCCTTCATCGACCGCAACCACTTCAGCTTTCCAGGCGAGGTGGGGGGTCCGCCGCCGCCGGTGATGCACCACGACTGCTGCCACGTGCTGGGGGGCTATGGCACCACCGCGGCCGAGGAGGGGGCGGTGCTCGGCTTCCAGGCCGGCTTCGAGCGGGCGGATCCCTTCTATCTGCTGATGTTCGCCCTGGCGGAATTCGAGCTGGGCTTCGGCGTGTCCCCCTTCATCCCCGGCCAGCGCGACGCCCTGGCGGTGGACCGCATCTTCGCGGGGATCGAGCACGGCTCCCATGTCACCACCGACCTGCTGGCCGCCATGGATCCCTGGGAGCACTTCGCCGACCCCCTGAAGGAGGTGCGGCGGCGCTTCAACGTGCGGCCCCGGGGGCGGGAGCCGGAGTGGCCGCCGGAGTGATCCGCTCCAGCTGCAGGGCGTCGGTGCTGCCGTCGTGGCCCTGGTCGTAGCGGCTGGACACGAAGCCGCCGCGCCAGCCCGGCGGCAGCTCCGCCAGCAGCGCCTCGGCGTAGGGATGACGGCGGGCCACCCGCTCGATCGTGTGGGCGGGGTAGAGGCGCACCCCCCGGCGGCTCACCCGGCAGAGTTCGGCCAGGGCCCGCCGGTGCCAGGGGAGATCGAAGTGCTCGCCGCTGGAGAGGCCGCCGTGGCGCAGGGGGGCGTAGGCGAAGAGCAGGTGGCCGCTGAGCACCAGATCGAAGCTCTGGTCGTTGAAGGGCAGCTCCGGCAGGGAGGCGTTGCGGTACTGCTGCGGGTGGCGGCGGCGATC
>JBJTWS010000160.1:0-12233 GCA_046081905.1 Synechococcus sp.
CCTCGGACTGGTGCTGCGCACTCTCGGCCACTGCGAGCAGGTGGCGGTGGTGCAGTTCATCAAGGGCGGTTGGCAGCCCGGTGAGGCCCGCGCCCTGGCGCTGTTCGGCGAGGCGCTCCACTGGCACGCCCTGGGGGAGGGCTTCACCTGGGAGACCCAGGACCGCGAGCGCGATCGTGCCCTGGTGCAGCAGGCCTGGCAGCGCTCCTGCACCTACCTGGCCGATGGCAGCCGCAAGCTGGTGGTGCTCGATGAGGTGAACGTGGCCCTCAAGCTGGGCTACCTCGCCGTGGAGCAGGTGCTGGAGGGACTGGCCCTGCGGCCGCCCCTCACCCACGTGGCCCTCACCGGCCGCGGAGCCCCGCCGGCCCTTCTGGAGCGCGCCGATCTGGTCACCGAGATGAAGCTGCTGCGCCACCCCTTCCGGGAGCAGGGGGTGAAGGCCCAGGCCGGCATCGAGTTCTGAGGGGCCTCAGGGCCGGTCGGCCTCCAGCACCTGCAACGCCTGGAGCAGCACCGAAAGGCCGCTCACCAGCACGGCCCGATGCACCTCCGGCTCGCTCCAGAAGCCGGGCTGGTCGGAGCCCCGCTCGAGGGCCGAGAGGGTGAGGCGGGCCAGCACCGCGCTGGAGCGCGGCCGCGGACGGGCCGACCGCGGATCCGGAGCCGGATCGAAGGGTCGCGGGGCAGGGGCCATGGCGGGGGCGGCAGGGAGCGGAGTGGCGGAGCGAAGACCGGAGACCTGCAGGTAGCCTGGCCCCCGCCTTGGAGCCCGGCTGGCATGGTTGCTACGGTGCGGGCGATCGTGGATGTCGATGGCCTACAAGCGCGTCCTCCTGAAGCTCAGCGGTGAGGCGCTGATGGGCGAACAGGGCTACGGCATCGATCCGGCGATCGTGCAGTCGATCGCCACCGATGTGGCGGAGGTGGTGGCCAGCGGCACCCAGCTGGCGATCGTGGTGGGGGGCGGCAACATCTTCCGCGGCCTCAAGGGGTCGGCCGCCGGCATGGACCGCGCCACCGCCGACTACGTGGGCATGCTCGCCACCGTGATGAACGCCATCACCCTCCAGGACGGCCTCGAGCGGGCCGGCATCCCCACCCGGGTGCAGAGCGCCATCTCGATGCAGGAGGTGGCCGAGCCCTACATCCGCCGCCGCGCCATCCGCCACATGGAGAAGGGGCGCGTGGTGATCTTCGCCGCCGGCACCGGCAACCCCTTCTTCACCACCGACACCACCGCCGCCCTGCGGGCCGCCGAGATCAACGCCGATGTGGTGTTCAAGGCCACCAAGGTGGATGGGGTGTACGACAAGGACCCCGCCAAGCACCCCGATGCGGTGCGCTTCGAGACGCTCACCTTCCTCGATGTGCTCAGCGGCGAACTCGAGGTGATGGACAGCACCGCCATCGCCCTCTGCAAGGACAACGCCATCCCGATCGTGGTGTTTGATCTGTTCGGCGCCGGCAACATCGGCCGCGCCGTGTCAGGCCAGACGATCGGAACCCGTATCGTTCCCTCGCGCTGAGCCGCGCCTGCGGGCGGACCCTTCGGCGTTTCCATCGCATTCCTTCTGCGTCATCCCCCCATGGATCTCGAAGCCAGCATGCGCAAGTCGGTGGAAGCCACCCAGCGCACCTTCAACACCATCCGCACCGGCCGGGCCAATCCTTCGCTGCTGGACAAGATCCAGGTGGAGTACTACGGCGCCGAAACGCCGCTGAAATCCCTGGCCACGATCACCACCCCCGATTCGCAGACGATCCAGATCCAGCCCTTCGATGCCGGCTCGATCAACGTGATCGAAAAGGCGATCTCCCTGAGTGATCTGGGCCTCACCCCCAACAACGACGGCAAGGCGATCCGGATCAACATCCCCCCCCTCACCGAGGACCGCCGCAAGGAGCTCTGCAAGATTGCCGCCAAATACGCCGAGGAGGGCAAGGTGGCGCTGCGCAACATCCGCCGCGACGCCATCGACAAGGTAAAGAAGCAGGAGAAGGAGGGCGAGCTCTCCGAGGACCAGAGCCGCGACGAGCAGGACAAGGTGCAGAAGCTCACCGACCGCTTCATCGCCGAACTGGAGAAGCACCTCTCCACCAAGGAGGCCGAGATTCTCAAGGTCTGAGGCCGCCATGCCCGTCGACACGCCCGGCCGGGATGCGGAGGTGATCGTGCTGGGGGCCGGCGCCGCCGGTGCCGCCGCCGCCTTCCACCTCAGCCGCGCCGGCCGGCGGGTGCTGTTGCTGGAGGCCCAGCCCTGGCCCCGGCCCAAGTCGTGCGGTGGCGGCATGGCCGCCTCGGTGCAGCGCTGGTTCCCCTTCCCGCTTGCCCCCGCCGTGGATCAGGTGATCCGGCAGGTGCGCTTCACCTGGAACCTGGGCGACCCGGTCACGGCGGTGCTCCCCGGAGAGGCCCCCTTCTGGATCGTGCGCCGCAGCCAGCTCGATCGGCTGTTGGTGGAGCAGGCCGTGGCCCAGGGTTGCGCCTTCGAGACCGGCTGGCGGGCCACGGCGGTGAACCGGCACGGATCCCTCTGGGAGGTGATCGGCACGGACGGCCGCGCCGCGCGGGCCACGGCCCTGGTGGTGGCCGACGGCTCCGGCTCCCCCTTCACCGCCCCCCTGGGGCTAGGGCCGCCGCGCCCGCGCTTCGCCTCCACCCTCGCCGCCGAGGTGGAGGGCACCCCCGCGGCAGAGCCGGACACGGCCCACTTCGAATTCGGCCTGGTGCACCAAGGCTTCTGCTGGGCCTTCCCGCGCCAGGGGGGCATGAGCCTGGGGGTGGGCACCTTCATCGGCCGCGATCCCGCCGACCACCAGGCCGTGCTGGAGCGGATGCTGCCCAGCCTGGGGCTGGAGGCCAGCGCGGGGGAACGGCGCGGCCTGGCGCTGCGGGTCTGGGACGGGCACCACCGCCTCCACGGCGACGGGGTGGTGGCAGTGGGCGATGCCGCCTCCCTCTGCGATCCCTTCCTGGCGGAGGGCCTGCGGCCGGCCCTGATGAGCGGCAGCCAGGCCGCCGCCTGCCTGGATCGCTGGCTGGGGGGCGAGAGCCGTGCCCTTGCCGTGTACACCAGCCGCCTGCGGGCCGACTGGGGCGACTCGATGGCCTGGGGGCGCCGCATCGCCCAGGTGTTCTACCGCTTCCCCGGTGTGGGCTACCAGCTGGGCATCAAGCGGCCCACGGCGCCCCAGCGGATCGCACAGATCCTTTCGGGCTCCATGGGCTACGGCGACATTGCCCAGCGGGTGATCCGCCGGCTGCTGCTGCAGCAGGGCTGAGCCTCAGGTCTTGATGCAGTCCTTGAGGTGGCGGAGGCGCTGATCGATCGAGCCGAGCAGCTCGATCGCGAACATCGGCGATTCCTGCACCGCGAACAGGAACTTCTCGCGGTTCATCACCAGCAGCCGGCAGGGGGTGAGGGCGCGGGCATTGCCGTAGCGGCGATGGTCGGGGGTGACCAGGGCACCGGCGCCGAACACATCGCCGGCCTGGATCTCCTCATGGCCGGTGTCGCCGTTCCAGCTGAGCTGCACCGTGCCCTCCAGCAGCCCGAACATGCAGTCGCCCGATTCGCCGGAGCGGAAGATCAGCTCCCCCTCAGGCACCGAGATCACTTCCCCGGTGCTGGCGAGGGCGCGCATGGTGTCCAGGGCATTCACAGAGGGCAAGGCGGTGACCCACCAGTCTCGCCGATCCCGGCCCGCGGGGGTTAACGGCAGACCAAGAAGCGCTCAGCGGCTCAGGGCCAGCGGTGCCCCGAGGCCGCCGCGCACGTCCTCGGGGGCGAGGCGGCCGTCGTTGTCGGTGTCGAGGGCATCGAACACCGCATCGCTGCCGAGCCACTCCTCGCGGGTGATGCAGCCATCGCCGTCGAGGTCGTTGAGCAGGAAGATCTCCTGCACCGCGTGGGTGAAGGCGGAGCCGCCCTCCAGCACCGCCAGCCGGTGGGCCAGCTGGGCCTCGAGGGTCTCGATCGCCTTGGAGAAGCCGCGGATGCCCTCCTCCAGCTTCTCACTGGCCATCGGATCGGCCGCCAGCTGCGCGCGGAACAGGGCCTCATCGAGGTGGATCTGTTCGTCGGCCGGACCGGGATCGAGGGCATGAAGCCGGCGGGGCAGTTCGCCCTGGGTGCTGCGCAGCTGATCCAGCAGGGCGGGGGAGATGGTGAGCAGGTCGCAGCCGGCCAGCTCGATGATCTCCTCGATGTTGCGGAAGCTGGCCCCCATCACCTCGGTGCGATAGTCGTAGGTCTTGAAGTAGTTGAAGATCCGCGTCACCGAGAGCACGCCCGGATCCTCGGGGCCGGGGTAGTGGTCCCGGCCGGTGGATTTCTTGTACCAGTCGAGGATGCGCCCCACGAAGGGGGAGATCAGGGTCACGCCCGCCTCGGCGGCGGCCACCGCCTGGGTGAAGCCGAACAGCAGGGTGAGGTTGCAGTGGATGCCTTCGCGCTCGAGCCGCTCGGCGGCGCGGATGCCCTCCCAGGTGGAGGCGATCTTGATCAGCACCCGCTCGCGGCCCACGCCGGCCTGCTCGTAGAGGCCGATCAGCTTATGGGCCTTGGCCACGGTGGCCTCGGTGTCGTAGCTGAGGCGGGCGTCCACCTCGGTGGAGACGCGGCCCGGCACGATCTGGAGGATCTCCTTGCCAAAGGTGACGCAGATCTCATCGAGGGCCTCGTTCACCACCTCCTCGGCCGGTGCCTCCGGCCCGATCACCGCCCGCGACTCCTGCAGGGAGCGGTCGATCAGGTTCTGGTAGGCGGGGATCTGGGCCGCGGCCAGGATCAGGGAGGGGTTGGTGGTGGCATCCCGCGGCGTGAACTGCCGGATGGCATCAATGTCCCCGGTGTCGGCGACGACCACCGTCATGGCGGCAAGTTGATCGAGCAGGTTGGCCATCGGCTGTCGTCCGCTGAGCGAACGCTAGCCAGGGCTCCCGGGGCCACCGGGGTGGTTGTGCGAATGGCCACAGGACGAGCGCCCGGCCCCCCGAACGCGCTCAGGCGGCCGCCCGGCGGGCGCCGCGGGCCGCAGCGGCCGGATCGCTGGGGGGAATCTTCTCGAGCACCAGCAGGGCTTCCATGATCTGCCGCGACACCGGCACCGCCACGGTGGAGCCGTAGGCGTTGGCCCCCTGGGGTTCATCCACCACCACCAGCACCGCGTAGCGCGGATCCTCGATCGGCAGCACCGCCACGAAGCTGCAGATGCGGGCGCCCGGGATGTACACCCCGTTCTGGGCCTTCTGGGCGGTGCCGGTCTTGCCGCCGATGCGGTAGCCGGGCAGGCTCGCCCCCTTGCCGCTGCCCTTCTGCACCACGCTTTCCATCCAGCCGAGCACGATCCGGGTCACGCTCGGATCGAGCACCGGCAGGCCGGAGGGGGCCGCCGTGGCCGCCAGGGCATCGCCGGAGCGCAGGCCGCGGGTGATGTGGGGGCTCACGAGCCGGCCGCCGTTGGCCAGCATCGCGTGCAGCTGCACCAGCTTCAGGGGCGTGAGCGAGAAGCCCTGGCCGAAGGAGGCCACGGCCGGTTCGATCGGATGGCCCACGAACTGCTGGCGGTCCTTGAGCTGGCCGGCCACGGCTCCGGGCAGATCGGTGTCGGGCACCGAATCAATGCCGATCGTGTGCAGCCAGTGCCAGAAGCGATCCCGCTTCACCCGGGCCATGGCCTCCACCATGCCCACGTTGCTCGACACCTGCAGCACGGTGGCGAAATCAATCACCCCGTTGCCCCGCTTGTCGTGGTTGAAGATCGGCCAGCCGCCGATCATGAGGTTGCCGGTGTCGTTCACGCGGCCACCGGGGTCGATCGCCTTCTCCTGCAGGGCCAGGGCCAGGTTGATCGGCTTGAAGGTGGAGCCGGGCTCGTAGAGGTCCTGCACGGACCATTCGCGGAACAGCCCGGGGTTGTACTTCCAGAAGCGGTTCGGGTCGTAGGTGGGGGTGGAGGCCAGGGCGAGCAGCTCGCCGTTGCGCACGTCCATCACCAGGGCCACACCCCGCTTGGCCTTCCACTGCTTCACCTGCTTGCTGAGGGCCTGCTGGGCCAAATGCTGCAGGCGGGCATCGAGGGTGAGCTGCAGGCGCAGGTCGTCGCCGTAGAGCACCCCCGCCTGCAGGCCCTCCGGCAGGGGGGTGCCATCGGCGCCGCGGCGCATCTTCAGCACCGCCTCGTGGCGCTGCAGATCGCGGTCGCGGCTCTGCTCCAGGCCGGCCTGGGGCACGCGTTCCAGGTTGAGGAACCCCACCACGTTGGCGAAGAGGGAACCCTGGGGGTAGAGGCGCTGGGGGTAGGCCTCCAGGTCGAGGCCGCTGATGCCCAGCTCGCGCACCCGCTCGGCCGTCTCGGGGTCGAGGTCGGTGGCGAGCTTCACGCCGCTGCGGCGGGCGCCGATGCGCGACTGGAGCATCGCCGGGGGCAGGGCCAGCACCGGCGCCAGCTTGGCCACCACATCGGGGGCCGGGCGCACCTGCTGGGGGTCATCGCCCGGCAGGTTGAAGTAGCGGGGGTGGGCCCAGAGGGTGTAGCGCTCCTCATCGAGGGCCACCAGGCGGCCGGAGCGATCGACGATCGTGCGGCGCTTGCCGATCGGCACCGACGCGTGGGTCTGGATGGCATGGGCCTTGGCCTGGAGCCGGGGCGCGTCCACCACCTGCAGCCAGGCCAGCCGGCCCGCCAGGCCCACCAGGCCGGTCGCCAGGATGAAATACACCGCCAGCAGGCGCCGGGTCGGAATCGGCTGCAGATCCACCACGCGGGTGGAGCCACGGCGGCGGGGTCGGGTGTCGCTCGACGATGCCGCCATGGCAGGGGTGGACGCAGGAGAACCGGGCACGACCAGCACGGTCGTCAGTAGCCGGGGGGAATCCGATCGATCCGGATGCTGGCCAGAAGAGGACTCCCGCCACGGGCGTTGGCCTGCGGCGGTGCCGGCAGATACACCAGCTTCTCACTGCTGGTGGGCTCCACCACCCCGGGGGTGCGCACGAGGCGGAGGTGATGCTGCTCCAGCACGGCGGTGGCCTCCTGCAGCCGGTGCTCCAGCACGTGCGACGACTCCAGCTGCTGGTAGCTGCGGCCCCACTGGGCCTGCCAGTAGAGGGTGAGAGCACTGAGGCCGAGCATGGCCAGGCCCAGACCCACCAGGGCCCCGTCACTGGCGCGGTGGAGGCTCGCCAGCCAGGGGGAGGAGCGAGCGGCGCGACCGGAGGCCAGCGAACCCTGGATGAGCTCGAGCGAACGTCGGGCCTTGGCGCGCGGCTGGAACTGGGGGGAGGGGGAGGCGACCAAGACCCGGCAGAAATCTGCGCAAGTGAACCATTGAACCGGAGGGCCAGCAAGCTCGTGGAGAGCGATTTCCAAATGCCCACAGGAAGTGGGCGCTGCTCACCCCCCCAGAAGCAGCAGGTTCGAGAAGGTGAGGGCATTCCAGAGGCCGTGCATCAGGGCGCAGGCCCCCAGCCGCCCCCCCCGCAGCCGCAGCCAGCCGAGGCCCACCCCGAGCACGAACAGGGGCGCCAGTTCCCCCAGGCTGAGGTGGGCCAGGGCGAACAGGGCGGCGCTGCCGAGCACCGCGCCACCACCCCCGAGCCGCCGGGCGAGCACCGGCAGCAGCACGCCGCGGAAGAGGGTCTCCTCGAACAGCGGGGCCAGCACCAGGGCCGTGAAGCCGAAACAGAGGAGCGCGGCGGGATCGCCACTGGTGAGCACCAGCTCCAGCAGCGGGTTGCTGCCGCTGGGGTCGCTCCAGATCCACTGCAGGACCCAGCCCACCAGCGCCACCACCGGCAGCACCATCAGCAGGCCGCTGACGGCCCAGCGCAGCGTGAGGGGCAGGGGCCGCCAGCGCCACTGCAGCCAGCCCCCCTCCGGCGCGGGCCCGAGCCCCGCCAGCTGGAACACCAGCAGCACCAGGGGGGCGACCATCAGCCCCAGGTAGAGCCCCAGCACCTGCAGGCCCTGGGCCAGGGGCGCCTGCGGGGCCATCCCCGCCAGGGCCGCCGCCAGCAGCGGCTGCAGCAGCACCGGGGTGAGCACCTCCCCCAGCAGCACGAAGCCGCCGGCGATCAGCAGGGTCACATCCACCCCGGAGAGGGTGGGGCCCTGCAGGGGCGGAGCCGGGCTGAGCCTGCCTCGCACGAGCAGCCACAGCTGGCGCACCAGCAGGCCGATGCCGATCAGCAGCAGCAGCGCCGGCAGCAGGTTGATGCCCACCAGGCGCCAGAGGGCCCCGCGGGAGCGGGCCGGCTCCAGGCAGAGGGCAGCGCCGCCCCCCAGCTGCTCACAGCCCAGCCGCCGCAGCAGCGGGCTGGGGGACCAGGGCTCCAGCAGGGTGGCGATCCGATCGGCGGGGGTCACGGCCGCCGCCAGGGTGGGCGGCTGCATCGCAGCGGCCGGCGGGGCCTCCCCGGCCAGCAGCACCTCCACCAGGGGGACCCGGGAGGTGGGCAGCCCCGGGTCGGCCCGCAGATCGCGCAGGAGGGAGCGGGCCCGCTCGCCGTCGCCGCCGCTGCGCTCCAGCAGGGCCCACTGCAGGCGCTGCACCGGTGTGGCGCTGGCGCCGGGCCGGTCATCTAGGCTGGCGAGTTCCTCCCGCAGGGCTTCGAGCGGATCGGCACCCACCAGCACCACCCGCAGGGGCTGGGGCACCGCCGGGGCCGCCAGGGCGGCGAGTTCCAGCTGGCGCAGGTCGAGGGCGAGGGCCACCGAGGGCCGCTGCAGGCTGTCGAGCAGGCCGTTGACCCACACCAGGGCACTGAGGGCCAGGCTGAGGAAGGCCAGGGCGGACTTCCAGGATCCGGAGGGGGGGGCCATGCACTGCGCCGTTGGCCTGGGGATTCTGGGGCCCTCCCATACGATGAACTCCCCCGCCGCAGCTCCGTGCCCCTCCGGTTGGTCCTGGTCCGTCACGGGCTGAGCACCTTCAACACCGAGCACCGCATCCAGGGGCGGGACGATCTCTCCAGCCTCACCGAGGAGGGACGCACCCAGGCGCGGCGCACCGGCGAGGCGCTGCGGGAGGTGGCCCTCGATGCCGCCTACACCTCGCCCCTGCGCCGCGCCCACGACACCGCCCGGGCGCTGCTGGAGGCCCAGGGCGCCGGCCTTGCCGCCACCCCGAGCGACGGCCTGCTGGAGATCGACCTGGCCCCCTGGAGCGGCCTGCTGCGGAGCGAGCTCAAGGAGCACTTCCCGGCCGAGGAGCGCCTCTGGCGGGAGGCCCCCGAGACCCTGGAGCTGAGCCGGCCGGATGGCAGCCGCTACCGGCCGGTGCCCGAGCTGATGGAGCAGGCCCGCCGCTGGCTCGATGGCCTGCTGGACGAGCAGCGCCGCGCCATCGAGGGCTCCGGCACCGCCACGGTGCTGGTGGTGGCCCACAACGGCATCCTGCGCTGCCTGCTGCTCTCCCTGCTGGGCCTGGACGCCGCCGGCTTCCGCCGCCTCCGGCTCGACAACGGCTCGATCTCGGTGCTGAACCTCAGCGGTTCGGCCGCCGCCCCGGAGGTGCAGGTGGAGTCGCTCAACGGCACCGCCCATCTGGGGGTGACCCTGCCCCCCCGCGGCGCCGGAGCGAGGCTGCTGCTGGTGCGCCACGGCGAAACCGACTGGAACCGCCAGGGGCGCTTCCAGGGCCAGATCGACATCCCCCTCAATGCCAATGGCCTGGCCCAGGCCCATGCGGCCCGCCGCTTCCTGGCGGAGCAGAGCCTGCAGCGGGCCTACACCAGCGTGATGTCCCGCCCCAGGCGCACGGCGGAGGCCATCCTCGAAGACCACCCCGGCGTGCCCCTCACCAGCACCCGCGGCCTGGTGGAGATCGGCCATGGCCTCTGGGAGGGCTGCCTGGAATCGGAGATCGCCGAGCGCTGGCCGCAGCTGCTGGCCGACTGGAAACGGCAGCCCGAAATCGTGCAGATGCCGGAAGGGGAGACCATCCAGGACGTGTGGGACCGCTCCTTGCGCACCTGGGAAGTAATCGCCTCCAGCCTCGACCCCGGCGAGACGGCGCTGGTGGTGGCCCACGACGCGGTGAACAAGACCATCCTCTGCGGCCTGCTGGGCCTCGGCCCGGGGGACATCTGGGCGATCAAGCAGGGCAACGGCGGCGTGACCGTGATCGATTACCCGAGCGGCCTGGCGGGCGGAGCGGTGGTGAGCGCCCTCAACCTCACCGCCCACCTCGGCGGGGTGCTGGATCGCACCGCCGCCGGCGCCCTCTGAGCAGCGCCATGGACCGGTGGCTGCTTCAGGGGGCGACTCTGCTGGAGGGACCGGACCTGGAGCCGCGGCGCACCGACGTGCTGCTGCAGGGCAGGCGGCTGGTGGCCGAGGGCGAGGAAGCCCAGCGCCGGGCCGCGGAAGACGGGGGCGCCGCCCCCTGGAACGGCGAGGGCTGCTGGCTGGCGCCGCCCCTGGTGGATCCCCACAGCCTGCTGGAGGAGCCCAGCGACGGCCGCGCCGAGACCCTCACCAGCCTGGCGGAGGCCGCGGCCTCGGGTGGTTACGGCACCGTGGTGCTGCTGCCCCGGGCCGCCTGCTGGCGCGACCGCCCCGAGCGGCTCGGCCTGGCCTGGGAGCCCCCCCTGCGGCTGCGCCTCTGGGGCAGCCTCTCGATCGAGGGACAGGACCAGGACCTGGCCCCCCATGCCGACCAGCTGGCCGCCGGTGCCATCGGCCTGGCCGGCGACGACCAGCTGCCCCCCCTGGCACTGCTGGAGAGCAGCCTGCGGCTGGCGGAAATCGCGCACCATCCGCTGCTGGTGGCCCCCCGCCAGGCCAGCCTGACCCGCCAGGGCTTCGTGCGGGAGCGGGTGGAGGCCCTGCGGGCCGGGTGGCCGCTGGATCCGGTGGTGAGTGAAACCCTGCCCCTCCAGAGCCTGCTGGCCCTGAGGGAGGCCCACCCCGAAGCGCAGCTGGTGCTGATGAACCTCTCCACCCGCGAGGCGGTGGCGCAACTGCGGCGCCTGGAGCACCCGCCCGCCGCCACCGTGAGCTGGTGGCACCTGCTGGCCGACAGCGGCCGGCTGGCACCGGACGACGAAGGCTGGCGCGTGACCCCCTCCCTGGGCAACGGGGCGGACCGGGAGGCCCTGATCGAGGCCCTCGCCTCAGGCCTGATCACCGCCGTGGCGGTGCACCACCTGCCCCTCGACGACGAGGAGCGGCTACTGCCGCTGGATCAGCGCCGCCCCGGCCTGGCGGGCCATGGTGTGGCGTTGCCGCTGCTCTGGGAGGAACTGGTGCGGCGGCGCGGCTGGAGCGTGCCGCAGCTGTGGCAGGCCCTCTGCTGGGGACCCGCCGCGCTGCTGGGGGAGCCGCCCGAGCGGCTGGCCATTCCGGGGGAGCGCTGGATCCTCTACGACCCCTCGGCCCGCTGGAGCTGGGGGGAGCGGCCGGGGGGCTCCCGGGCCGCCAACCAGGTGCACCGCGGCGGCACCCTGGTGGGGGCGGTGCGGGCCACCGGACTCAGGGAGCCGGCGTTCTGGACTCTGGAGTCGGATCCAGGCTCCCCATCTGGTTGAAGGGGAAGAAACGCCAGAAGGCCCGGCCGATGATCTCCTTCTCAGGCAGGAAGGGGCCGCCGGGCCAGAAGCGGGCATCCCAGCTGTTGGCACGGTTGTCGCCGAGCACGAGCACGTGGCCGGGGGGCACCACCGTGTTGAGGGTGCGGCAGGGCCCGATCCCCTGGGCATCCACCGGGCAGTAGGTGCGTACGTAGGGCTCCGGCAGCCGCACCCCATCCACGAACACCTGGCCGCGGGGATCCACCGAGATCCGCTCGCCGGGCAGCCCCACCACCCGCTTGATGTAGGCGTCGCAGGCGGGCACCTGCAGGCCCGGCAGGGTGCCCACGAAGGGCAGGTTCACCAGCAGGCAGCGGAGCGGGTTCGGGCTGCGGTCCGTCGCCAGCACCGGATCGAAGTGGTAGGGCGAATGGAACACCACGATCTCGCCCCGGCGCGGCTCGCGGCTGCGGTACGAGAGCTTCTCCACGAGGAGTCGATCCTGCAGCTGCAGCCCCGGCAGCATCGATCCGGAGGGGATGTAGCGGGCCTCCAGCAGGAACTGGCGAATGCCCAGGGCCACCACCAGGGTGATCAGCACACTGCGCCAGAAGGCCCAGGGGTTCTCGGCCGGCGCCGGATCAGGGGCCTGCTGCGGCGGGTTTCCGGAGAGGTCGGGCTCGGCGGAGGGGTGGGGAAGAGGGTCGCTCAAGG
>JBJTWS010000161.1:0-13060 GCA_046081905.1 Synechococcus sp.
AAGGAGAAGGCTTTGACCTTAGACACCTTCACATGAATGGGGTGGCCTTCCTCGTTCAGGGAGACAGCCGCCACGATTGGCACCTTGTTTTCCGATCCTCGACCTGCCTTGCCACCATTGCGTTCTCCACCGAAGTAAGCATCATCCAGCTGCACTTTTCCATGCAGGACGCATGCATCCTCTTGCTCGCTCATCGCTTGGATGATTTGATTGTGCATCAACCATGCCGTGCGGTAGTTCACCCCGAGTTGCCGCATAAGAGCCAGGGAGGACGTACTGCTCTTTGCCTGGCCAATCAGATAAAAGGCGAGGAACCAGATCGTGAGAGGCAACTTTGTGGCTTCCATGACTGTTCCAGCAGTGAGCGTTGTCTGATGGCGGCACTGTCGACACTGATATCGCTTGTGGCGGCGTCCATAGACCAGGCCATGCTCCTTCTGTCCACATCGAGGACAGCGGAATCCCTCCGGCCAGCGAGCTGCCTCAAGGGCGGCCTCGCATTTCTCCTCGGGCCGTAGAGGTCCATGAACTGGGGCACGGACATTCCAGGATGGAATTGGATTCGGCTCATAGCCATGGCGTCGCTCCTGGTACGTAGGTACCACTCTAGGGCTGTCCGGGCTGGCTGCGGAGCTTGCTACCTAATCAAGACCAGAAGTGTCGTCGGGAGTTAACCCAGCTGGCCAAAGTCTGAGGTGAGGAGGGAAGGTTCCATCCCTACCCTCATCACCTCGGCTGAGGCAGTTGAGGTCCACGCTCTTCTGAAGGAGAAGGATGGTGACTGCCTTGGTGCCCGCGACTCAAGGGAACTCACATCGGCTCCTGTCCCCAACAGCCCCGCATCGCGAAAAACCACAGCAGGGGCAGCAGCAGATTCAGGTACTGCTGTGCGGGTCATTCGCAGCCGAAACGATGCAGGAATACTCCTTGACCCTCCCTCCCACCGGAGTGCGAAACTATTCTTGGAGGCCTGGCTCACAAACACCTCCGCCTACGGCTCCCGGACCCGCTCCACCACCGCCTGGGGAAGCCGCGGATCGTCGGCCAGCCACCACAGCAGCAGATGGGTGTCGAGCAGCAGCCGGCTCACGTGAGGGCCTCGAAGAGCCCATCGAGGGGCGCATCGAAATCGTCCGCCAGGGCGATCTGGCCACGCATCGCCCCGGGAGCGGCCACCGGCACCGATGGTGGCTGCCAGGCCACCAGCCGCGCAACCGGCACGCCCGAGCGGCCGATCACCACCTCATGCCCCTGCTACACCTGCTGCAGCAACTGGGAAAGGTGCGTCTTGGCCTGGTGCACGTTCACCAGATGCTGTTCGGCCGCCTCCATCGCCACAGCCACTGAACTAGGTCTTAGTCTAGGCCGGAGGTTCCAATCCTGGCGCCCCGATCCGCTTCCACCGCAGGGCCAGCAGCGCCGGCCTCGAGGCCTGCCGCCGGTTCCTCAATGGCCGATGTCCTCCTGCCAGAGGTCGGGGCGGAGACGCTGCATGCGCTCCATCAGGGCCCTGCAGGCGGGATCGTCGAGGCAGTGCACGACGATTCCGGCCTGGTGCAGCCACTGCTCGGCCCCCTGGTAGGTGCTGCGCTCGCCAATCACCACCCGGCGCAGGCCCAGCAGCACGGCGGTGCCGGCGCACATCGGGCAGGCGGAGAGGGTGGTGACCAGGGTCAGCTGGCCCCAGTCGCGGCGGCGGCCGGCGCGGCGGATGCACTCGGTTTCGCCGTGGCTGGTGGGATCGCCGTGTTGCACCCGGCAGTTGTGGCCGCGGGCCACGATGGTGCCGTCTTCCGCGGCCAGAACGGCACCCACCGGCACGCCGCCCTCCTCCCAGCTCCGCTCGGCCTCCACGCGGGCTTCCGCCAGCAGGCAGGCCATGGTGGCGTGGTCCATCCCTGAGGGGCTCTCCATCACTCCGCCAGCCGCAGGGGCTGGGGTTGCGGTTGGGCCCGCAGGATCCGTTCTGCAGCCATGGGGGAGAGGGGAAACACGCCTACTGTGAGCCCTGCGGCCCTGCCCCGCCAGGAACCTGCGTGAGCGCAGCGGCTGCATCGGAGGCACGCCGCATCCGCCTTGCCCACTCTGCTCTCCCCCATCCCCTCCATAAATCGAGCCGGACAATTTCTGGTTGGCGGCGTTGCCGTGATCGGCACCCTGCTGCCGCTCGCCGCCCACGCCATCGATCCGGCCTATGCCAAGAAGCTCGAGCGATCGGGCTGCACCCAGGTGACCGAGCTGCAGGGCTGCGACATCAACAAGACCCGAGAGGAAAACGCCAAGGCCGGCTTCGGCACGGCAGCGGCTTCCACCTATGCGGGCCACTGGATCGCGAAGAACAACAAATCCGGACAGGTGGTGGCCGACATCCACATCGACAACAAAAACAACGTGCTGGTGAACGGCAAAGCCGTTCCCAGCAAGCTCAGCGACGGCGCCCTGGTGTTCAGGATTGGCTTCATCACCTACACCATCCAGGGCGACCCGCGGATCGTGAAGGAGAGCCGCTGGATGGATTCCGACGCCCAGACCAGTGGCCCGATCCGCAGGAAATGATCCCGCCGCGGCCCTGCGGCTGATCGACGGCCCGGAAGACGCGCCGGCCGTGGTGCTGCTCGCCCACGGGGCCGGGGCGCCGATGGACAGCCCCTTCCTGGCCGCCGTGGCCAGCGGCCTGGCGCAGCGGGGCTGGCGGGTGGTGCGCTTCGAGTTCCCGTCCATGGCGCGCGCCCGCGAAACCGGCCGCCGCCAGGGCCCCGATCGGATGCCGGTGCTGCAGGAGGCCTTCCGCGCGCAGGTGCGGCTCGAGCGCCTCGCCTGGCCGGAGCGGCCCCTGGTGGTGGCCGGCAAGTCGATGGGCGGACGGGTGGCCAGCCTGGTGGTGGATGAACTGGCCGCCAGCGGCGCCGCCTGCGGCTGCCTCTGCCTGGGTTACCCCTTCCATCCGCCCGGCAAGCCGCTGCAGCTCCGCATCGAGCACCTGAGCGCCCTGGAGAGCCCCACCCTGATTCTCCAGGGCGAGCGCGACCCGTTCGGCCGGCCGGAGGAGGTGGCCACCTACGCGCTCTCGCCCAAGGTGCAGCTGCAGTGGATCCCCTGCGGCGACCACAGCTTCAAGCCCACCCCCCGCTCCGGCCTCAGCGAAGCGGAGAACCTCGCGGCGGCCGTGGCCTGGAGCGATGGCTTCCTGCGGGGGCTGCTGGGAAAGCCCAGCCCACCCTCCGGCTGACGGCAGGGGAAGCGGGCAGCAGAATGCGGGGGCGATGGGCTCCCGCCACGGCCATGGACAGCACTCCCCCCATGGTGAGCATCGAGGAGCTGCGCACCCGTGATCAGCCGCTCGTGGTGGCCGACCATCAGGGCCTGATCGAGGAGATCAACGGGCGCTTCGAGGAGGTGTACGGCTGGCAGCCGGACGATCTGCGGGGCCAGAGCCTCTCGCTGATCCTTCCCGGTGCCTTTCGCGACGCCCACCACCTGGGGTTTTCCCGATTTCAGATCACCTGCGAAGCCATGGTGCTGAACCATCCCCTGCGGCTGATGACCATCTGCAAGGACGGCCACGAGATCGAGTCGGAGCACTTCATCGTGGCCCAGCGCCAGGGCGACGCGTGGGTGTTTGCCGCCACCCTCACCCCCCTGGCCTGACGCGGGATGACCCCGGAGCGGGCCGACCACCTGATCGAGCAGCTGCGCCGCACCCTCGGACGCCTGGAGGCGGCCCTGGGGGTGGTGTCTGAGGCGATGGTGTTCACCGATCCGCAGGGGGTGATCGAGTGGACCAATGCGGCCTTCGAGGCCTTTGTGGAACGCCCCCGCCTGCAGCTGATCGCCCAGTACCTCCCCAAGGTGCTGCCTCCCCGCTATCAGGAGGGTCGCCCGGAGCCCAGCGATTGCCTGCTGGCCTGGGCGCAGATGGGGCCCGGCCGCATCACCTGGGATCTGCGGCCCGTCCCACCCCGGCGGGTGATGGAGGTGAGCTGGGCCTCGGTGCCGATCCCGGAGCAGCCCTCGCTGATCTTCGTCTTCCGCGATCTCACCCCCGTGGTGGAGGCGCAGGACCGGCTGATCGAGGCCCGCGAACGGCTGGAGGAGGAGGTGGCGGCCCGCACCCAGGAGCTGGTGGAAGCCCGCGATGAAGCCCTGGCCGCCAATCAGGCCAAGAGCGTGTTCCTGGCCAACATGAACCACGACATCCGCACGCCGATGAATGCGGTGATCGGCATGACGGAGCTGCTGGGCGACACCGCGCTGGATTCGCACCAGAAGGAGCTGGTGACCACCATCCACGAGAGCGGCGTGCACCTGCTCTCGCTGATCAACGAGATCCTCGACATCACCCGGATCGAGGCCAACCGCATGGAACTGCGGGCCCGCCGCTTCCGGGTGCGGGCCCTGGTGGCGGAGGTGTGCCGGCTGGTGAGGAGCGAGGCCTCGGCCAAGGGGCTCCGCCTGGAGCACCAGATCGCCGATGGGATCCCCGAGTGGCTGATGGGCGACGACCAGAAATTGCGCCAGGTGCTGGTGAATCTGCTCGGCAACGCGGTGAACTACACCGAGGCCGGCTCGATCCAGCTCCGCCTCACCCCCCGGCAGGAACGCCCAGAAACGATTGTGCTCGAGTTCGTGGTGGCGGATACGGGGGTGGGGATTCCGCCGGAGCGGCTGGCCCAGGTGTTCGAGGCCTTCATCCGCCATCCCCACGATGAGATCAGCTCCCGGCGCAGCAGCGGGCTGGGGCTGGCGATCTGCCACAAGCTCTGCGCCCTGATGGGCGGATCCATCGATGTGGAAAGCCAGCCGGGGCAGGGCAGCCGGTTCACAGTGGTGCTGCCGTTCCAGATCGCGGAGCCGCCGGCACCCACGCCGGAGGGGCCTGCCGCCGATGCCCTCCCCAGCGAGGGCCCCCTGCGGCTGCTGGTGGCGGAAGACAACCGCGTGAATCAGCGGTTGCTGGAGCTGATGCTGGCCAAGCTCAGCCTCACGGCCCAGTTCGTGGGGGATGGCAGCCAGGCGGTGCAGCAGGCGGGCGGCGAAAACTTGGTGGATCTGATCTTCATGGATGTGGAGATGCCAGTGATGGATGGGCTGGAGGCCACCCGGCGGATCCGCGCCGGCGATGGCCCGCAGCCCTACATCGTGGCCCTCACGGCCTTCTCCTTCGACACGCAGCGCGAGGCCTGCGCGGCGGCGGGCATGAACGATTTCCTCTCCAAACCGGTGCGGCTGGAGGATCTGCGCCGGGCGATCGAGCGCTATCACCACTGGCGCCAATCACCGTGAACAGGGATCCGGACAACAACAACGACTGGGCCGAGCCGCGGGGGCTGCCGCTGGGGCTGCGGGCCCTGGCGCTGGTGGGGGCCTTCTCGTTTGTGATGCTCGGCCTGAGTGTGCTGGCGCCGCTGCTGAACCCGCCGCCGCAACCCCCGACGCCACCCGAACAGAAGGCTGAACGGGTGGTCTGAGGGCAGGGCGCGCGTCAGCGCGCAGATCAATCGAGGGCCTGGCGCACCGTATCGGCGGCGGCCTGCACCTTGTCTTTGAGCGTGCCGGCGGCCTCGATCACGTGCGCCTGCACCTGCTTGGCTTCCCCTTCGGCCTTGAGGGTGTTGTTTCCGGTGAGCTCCCCGGCCGCAGCCTGGAGCCTGCCCTCCGCGGCCTTGGCCGCCGCCTGGATCGAATCGTTCAGAGCCATGGCACTGGTGGAGCACTACAGCCGGAACGTAGCCATGCCCCTGGGAATCAGGCCACCGGGATCTGGCTACGCTGCAGGCGCCTGGACAGGAGCCCGCTTCCATGACCATCGGCGACATCTTCCGCATCATCCTTGCCTTCATCCTGCCCCCACTGGCCGTGGCCACCCAGGTGGGAGTGAAGGGTGTGTTCTGGCTGAATCTGGTGTTCTGGCTGCTCAGCTTCGGGGCCTTCGGCCTACCGGTCATGGGCGTGATGTGGCCCGTGGCGGTGGTCCACGCGATCTACATCATCGTGACGCGGAAGTAAGGCTGGCCGCGCTGGAGCGCTCTGCAGCTTCAGCAGATCCCCAGCCGGCGAAGATCCTCCATGCCGTTGGCCTGGAAGGATTCCCAGATCTGGGCCAACAGCACCAGCACCGCCTCATCGTTGCGAATGGGTTCCCCCTGGGGGTCGAGGGGGGCGATGCCGGCCATCTGCATCCCCAGCCACACCATCTGCAGGCGCTCGGCATCGCCGAGGCCGAGGCCCTCCACCTGGGCCAGGAGGATCTGCACGTCCTCCAGCGGGACAGGAAGGCGCAGGCCGGGGGCCAGCAGCCCACCAGCTCCTTTCCCCAAGGAAGCCAGGTTGGCGAGCTGCTGATTGAAGACGGCCACCTCGGCTGCGCCAGCCGCCTGGAGTTCCGGCTGGGAGCCCGCAGCCAGTGCGGCAAGGGGATCGGCCCCCAGAAGATTGTCATTGAGCAGCAGCGCCAGCTGCGGCAGCAGATCACGGGGAGCAGCACCCTGGAGCGCCTCCGCCGCCAGCTCCCCGAGGGTCCGGGGCCCATCAGCGAGGAACGCGTGCATGGCCTCGAGGATGGGGGCATCGATGGCCATGGTGCCCAGGCTGGAGGGGAACTCCTCGCGGGTCCTGAGGGATTCCCTGCGCAGCACCAACGGCAGCGCGGCCAGTTCGGCCCGGTGTTCGGCGGGGTTGGGGGGAACCACACCGCGGGCGAAGAGATCCCGCCGGAACGTCTGGTTGATGGCCAGATCCAGCAGGATCTCGCACACGGATGGATCGGCTGCCTGGGCCACCCAAGCGGCCCGGCGCGGATCAAGCATCTGCGGGAAGAGTTCCGGCAGGTTGGCGGTGCCCACATGGGCAAGCCCCACCTCAGCGCAGGTGCGGTGAAACGGGCCTACGTAGAGCGGCTGATGGGTGGCGTGATAATCACCCATGAGATAGCTGCTGGACGCCTTCTCCACCCCTTCGAGAGCACCGGCCAGGAGAGGCAGCTGAGCTCCGAGGGGCGCTCCACCGGCCTCAGGGTCAAGGAGCTCGCCGAGCCAGCTGGCAGCCTGCTGCAGGGATTCCTCACTGGTGTTGTGCCCACTGCGCAGCCCGAGCTCCAGGCCCAGCATCTGCAGGGGACTGCGCGACAGCCAGCCGGGGTAGGTGTTGTAGGAGCAGTAGAAGAGCCCCCCCGGCACCAGGCAGTGGCCGGCGGCCTGCACCAGCGCCTCGCGGGTGTGCGCGCCCACCCAGCTCGCCACCCCATGGGCGATCACCAGGTCGAATTCAGCAGGCCAGGAGCGGCAAGGGCCGTGCTCGGGCCTGCCGGAGGCGAAGTGCCGCAGATCAGCTGCGGCAAAGGTCACGTTGGTGAGGCCGAGGTCGCGCGCCCGTGCCGTGGCCTGGGCCACATGGCCGGGGTGGAAATCGATGCCGGAAACTGGGCCTCGGGATGGGCGGCGGCGTTGAAGAGGAGGTTCTGGCCGAAGCCGCAGCCGAATTCCAGAACGGTGAAGCGGCCCTGGCGCAGATCCCAGCGATGGCGGCCGCCCAGAAGGTTGGCCAGCGCCAGCCAGGACACGGCCAGTTCCCGGTGCAGGAAGGAGCCGTAGAGCCGGTCCTGGCGGTAGTCCATGGATCTGTGCGCCGGCGGGCTTCGATGCGGTCAAACGCTAAGGGCAGAACCAGGCCGGAACCATCCGCCTTAGCGTGAACGCCCCCCCGGAGCCCCCATGGCGATCGTGAACCGCTGCGCCCTGGCCGTGATCCCGCGGGAGCCGCTGCGAGCCTGGGCCCGATCCGTGGAGGGAGGCGGCCAGGAGGCCGAATGGCCCGCCGACGACCCCTCCCTCTACCTCCTGCCCGACTACGAAAGCGACGAGGAGGCCCGGGAACTGCTGGAGCAGTGCTGGGAGGTGATCTTCGAAACGGAGCTGGATTCCTGGTGCCGCGACGAAGCGCGCTGGCCGCAGCAGCGCAGCCTGGAGCTGTTCGAGCAGTGGTTCGAGCTGCGCTTTTTTCCGCTGATCGAAGACCTGGTGGAGGAGCCGCTGGAGCGCGACGAGGCCGATGAGGAGTTCACGGGCGCGATGCGGGATGTGATGGATCAGATCAACCGCCCCAAGGCCAGCGGTTGCTGACGCGGGGGTGTCTTCGGTAGGGATCGCCACAGCCGGCGCGGCAGGGCTCGCAAACGTGGGGCCCCGTAGCCGATTTGGTGATGCTCACCACCTCCACCCGTCTCCGCATCCAGGAGATCCTCGGCCGCCTGGCCGAAGGCCAGCCCGTGAGCCTGGAGGAGCGGATCTTCGTGCAGAAGTTTGCGAACCGGGATGCCTCGGTGTGGCACTGGCAGCGTCAAGCGCAGCGGAGGCAGCGCCAGGGGCCTGCCATCACCGGCGTGGATCGCCTGCTGGACGACCTGAACCTCGGCGAAGCGGAACCGCCGCCACGCCATGGCCCCGAGCAAGACGACCTGGGAGACTGGTTCAGCGGTGCTCCCCCCTGGCTGCGCCGCAGCTGAACCCACAGCTGGACCCTCCGCCGATGTGCGGCCGCTTTTCGCTCACCAGCCGCCTGGATCGCCTGCTGCCCCGGCTGAAGGGTCCGCTGCCGGAGGGGCTGGAGGCGCATTACGCTCCAAGGGAGCAGATCGGCCCGGGCGACTCGGTGCTGATCCAGCGGCAGGAGCACGGCCAGCTGGCTGTGGGGCTAACCCTGTGGGGGCTGCTGCCGGAATGGCAGAAGGAGCCGCTGGGCAGCCCGCGGCCGATCAACGCCCGCCGTGAAACCGTGGCCGAGAAGGCCAGCTTCCGCGGCGCCTGGCGCCATCGCCGCTGCCTGCTGCCGGCAGATGGCTACCGGGAGGGGCGGGGCAAGCGCAGCGTGTGGGTGCGGCGGATCGATGGGGAACCCTTCTGGCTGGCGGGCCTGTGGGACCGCTGGATCGGGCCCGACGGCAGCGAGGTGGAGAGCTGCTGCGTGCTCACCACCCGCGCCAATACCCTGGTGGCACCGCACCACCCCCGCATGCCGGTGGTGCTGCCGGAGGGATTGGAGGAGGCCTGGCTGCAGCCGGCGGATGGGGCGGCCCTGCGGGCCCTGGAGCCGCTGCTGGAGCCGGCGGAATCCGAAGGAGTCTGGGAAGCGGTGCCGTTGGAAAGGGCCCCAGGCCCCAGGCACCCGAATCAGCAACTGGCCCTCTTCCCAGCCTGAGCACACCCGCTAGAATTCAGGTTGGTTGCCGAGACCCTCTGATGTGGAACGGCGCGGAAGCAAAGAGAGCTGGCGTGGCCACGAAAAGCGAAACCAAGGGCTTCGTTCCTCGCCGAGAGCCCCGCTTCACCGTGCCGGCCTTTTCCGTGCAGATCGCCGTTGTGCTGACCTGCGAGGGCAAGAAATACAAGGCCCGCCTCTGGGACGTGAGCCAATCGGGCTGCTGCATCGCCATCCCGGAAAAAGAGGGGTGCCCCGATCCAGGCGATCTCGGCAAACTAGTGATCCGCGACCCCAACGGGATAAGCAACCTGGAGCCAGAGGCGACCGTGCAGTGGGTGGATCACGTGGGCTCGGCCTATTTTGTAGGATTTAAATATTTCAAGCGAATGGAGCTGGAGGGCACTTATCTGGGCGCTTACGCGCAGAAGGGATGAGCCAGTTTCGTCTCTACGAGTAGCAAGACAATGCCATCGTCAGAGACGAAGCTCGCCATCCGAAAAGGCCAGCACGTTGACATTGGCCATTTGGACGCCAAAACCACCTCCACTTACATAGCAAGACGTACGCGTGCAAGCAGAAGAATCGCCAGAAGCCTTCTGAATGGTATACGAGCTCCGGGCGCCGGGGAAATAGACGACGTCCGACTTAATAGAGTCGCCAGTGATGGAAGCGGCAGACGTTAAAGGGCGGCAGTGGAGCACCGGATCGGAGGTTGAGTTACAAGGCGAAGCACCACCAGAACAGGAAGGGCTGTCATTTACGCATAAGTCGTACAGTGAGAACATTGGATTAGAAATTATGCGAACATCAGACGATATGTCAATCGGACTACCAGATCCCGCCTGAGTTCTTGTGTCAACCCTCACGTCTCGAGCCAAGGTAGAACTGGATTTATTAATGGTGGCAGTGAGTGAGATGGCAAGCGGCAAACGATCCAGTACAATCGACTCAGTTGGATCAGATCCGACAGCCAAAACCCCAGCCGAGCTGTAAACTGGTCCACAGCGGACCAGAACAAATGGTCCTGACCAGTCAGTGGAGGAGGCGGGTACGGATTGGGTAGCATAGATTGTAGTCAAGGCTCCATTCTTACCTGTGATCGCAAGCCTCACAGTGCGAGCTACCGTGCTGCATGTGGTGGGATAAGTAGCGCTCGTTTGAACAAGAGAAGCCTGCTCAATCTCACCTCGAATCAAGTTAAACGCCTGGGCCGAATCATCCTTTGAGGGTTTGGGGCAAGACAGCAACGCCAGAAACACGAACCTCTGACACAGGAAGAGCACTACCGATTCCAGCAATTACAACTAAACCAATGGCCGCCGCGATGAGCAATTCAACAAGTGTTAGGCCTTCACTCAGATATCGCCTCAAATGACGCTGATCGAGGACTGTCAATGCCAGCGAACGGCGCAGCCGATAATTTACGATCCGATCATTCATCCATCTCATCATGACGCTCTATAATTACAAGAAGATGCAGCCGTACCGTTAGTCCAGCCTACCCGCGCAATCGCCGATGGAACGGCTAGATTAACGCCCCACCGAGTTTGAGAGCGTGGGGACGATATCAACGTTGTCGCCGATGATCCCGCTGCAAACCCATTCGGGGTGAATGTAAACGTAGCTGATGTGGCAGTCACCGAGGTCGACTCGGCAGAAGTCTGAAGATTGACTGCTTGGACATTAGAAGCCGTACACGAGCTGCCTGTAAATGAGGTGTTTGGGCCGGAATAGGTGGAGAGTTAATTGCTTGAGCCAGAGGGATGCCCCGTGGCGGGTGATGAAGGAATCGTGGTGATGCGTGATCCAGATTCCGTTCAGGATATGAAGCGAGAAGCCAGAGTCCAGCGGATTGACCACGTTGGATCCACCTATTTTGTAGGATTCAAGTATCTATCACCCATCACACTCAGAGACACATTTCTCGGGGCATACGAACAAAAGGATAGGAAGCCAAATTCGCAGCAAAACAACCCAGGAGAGGCGCCGCCAAATCAGGACTTCATCGCCTACCCCTAGCCTCAGAGACAGCGCCAACCAAGCTCGCAAGAATGTAGACTCATGCATTCGTGTACCAGTTCGAGAACCAAACTAACTCGCTGGATCCGTGGGATCAGTTACCAAAAAAGACTTTGCCCTTGCAAGAGCACAAGGCGGCTGGAATCCGCCAGGTGCATCATTAAATGTTGTTTGAAACGCGATTTGACGGGTAGTACTGACTTGCGATTGGCAGGCAATATTCGTCACCAATGTGGTATTCGGACTCACGAGAGCATCTACCGGGTTCACAGTGGTGGAGGCTGATCCATGATCAAGGGAGCCGTTAAGGAGAATGGGTGGCCCACAACGCCGCAAATTACCATTGCTTGCATAATAGAATACAACAGATACGTTGCTAGGGGATGCTGCAGTACCCCATGGCCGGGGAATGTTCAGATTAAAAATAGAGTTTGACACTCCACTTGCTGCTTGGCAACTTGCAAACATAGGCTGACCTTGGCCGATTGTAGCCGCTTCTGAGGCTTCTGTTTGAATCAGATAGTTGAGTCGAGTGGAGCCATCTCGCACCCGCTGGGAAATCTCGGCCGTAGATGCTGACCGGATATGAGTTGTGATCACCGACGAGACCGAAGCCATGAGAAAGATCCCAATCGCTAGGGTTACCAAGAGCTCAACAAGCGTAAATGCTTGAATGCGCTTCTCGCGCTTGAACACCCGAAGACGAGCAACAAAAAGGAGCCGAAGCAAGGATGAAGACATCAGAATATTCCCCCAAATGATGCGTCAGGACAGGTAGAAGCAATGCCTGTTGCCGAGTCATTACGACCGATGCGAATCGCACCCAATGTGGCCGTGACCCGCACACAACGCATAAAGGAACTTCCATTCAACAGGATTCTGATATCGACATCAGCCGAAGAACCTGTAATTACAGACCCTCGCGGAGTGAAGATGATAGAAGTTTCATTTGAGCTAGCAATGGTATAGCGATCTGATGTTGATGCAACCCCAGCGATTCGAAATTCACTTTCAGGCGAGCAGGCAGTGGGCGCAACGGTGGCAATAGTGGTTCCCGCGGGCTGGTTCGTTAGCGGCGACAAAAGAGTGATGGCACATCCTCCAGACGCAGAAGCGGCATTTGTTTCTCGCAAGGAAGAGTTCCTAATCTGCTCAAGCCAGCCAGACAACTCTACAGCGACAGTGTTCACTCGCTCTCGGCGCCACTCTGTGGCACTATTGACAATCACAATGGAGGACAGTATACCAATAACTCCCACGACCACCATTAGCTCTGCCAGCGTTTATGCAGAGAGCCTTGCCGAAGCCAACTTTCGAAATACAGTTCTTTTCATGGACACCAGTTAGCCACGGGTGGTACAATCATGACAACTCGATTTATGCCTGCAGCTGCATAGGTAATGCGAATCCGACGGGCTGCTGCATCACCATCGTCTACAGCAGTGCGATTGACACCAGTAGGCTGAGAAAGAGCATTAATACTACTGACAAGATTTGTTGTTAGCCCGCTGGCACAAGCGCTCTGAAAAGCAACAATTTGTGTGGTGTCAACAGGGGATGCCGGGTTTGGTTGCTGAGGAAAATAGTAGGCAGAATCACCGACATTTCCGACACAGGTTGCCCCACTTGGTGCAGTTGTACAGGTGCCCGAACAGCATGTATAACTTTCTGAAAGTTGTCGGATTCGAGAGACATCATCATCAATAGCCCCCCACTGTCAGCAAAGAAGTCCGCTCGGTCTGAACCGTCCATCTGGGGGCTCAACCGATGACGATCATGACGAGCACCCCCTATGACGCCGCCCTGCGGGAGCAGATTCGCCAGCGCATGAGCCCGCCCAACCGGG